>NZ_DAMBSA010000091.1:0-13081 GCF_032054795.1 Pantoea sp. CTOTU49201 | reverse complement strand
GCGCTCTGTCAGCAGCCGCGTCCGGGCGTGACCTGGCAGGAGAGCAGCCGCTATGCGCCGCTGATCGATGCGCGTCAGGGCAACAAAGTGGCGTCAGTAATCGCCGATGCCAAAGCACAGGGCGCGGAAGTGCTGGTCGGCGGCGAACGCTTTGCCGACACCGCAGAAGGCTGGTTCTGGCAGCCAACGCTGCTGTGCGGCGTTGCCCACGATAACCCGGCGGTGAAGCAGGAAATTTTTGGTCCGGTGCTCACCGTGCAACAGTTTGATGATGAGGAAGAAGGGCTGGCGCTGGCGGCACACGAAACCTACGGCCTGTGCGCCGGCGTGCATACGCTGAGTCTGCCGCGTGCGCTGCGTGCGGTGCGCGCGCTGGAGTCCGGCACCGTGTGGGTCAATCGCTATGGCCGCTCCGGCGATTTCATTATCCCAACCGGCGGCTTCCTCGGCTCGGGCATTGGCAAGGATCTGGGACGTCAGGCATTCCAGGCCTGTCAGCGCCAGAAAAGCGTGTTAATCGATTTCTAATTTTGTGTTCTCAACCGCGAGGTCGCTTCATGGCACTGTTTAAACCGAAATTCATCACCTTTGATTGCTACGGCACCCTGATCAATTTTGACATGGCAGGCGCAGCCGAACGTTGCTTCAAAGATCGTGTATCCGCACAGGAGATGCTGGCGTTCACCACCGATTTCGCCCGCTACCGTTTTGACGAAGTGCTTGGCGCGTGGAAGCCGTATTACGACGTGGTCAGCGATGCCATTCAGCGCACCTGCAAAAAGTGGGGCGTGGCGTGGAGCCAGGCGGACAGCGACTTTATCTTTACCGATTGCGCCACGTGGGGTCCACATCCTGACGTGCCCGCCGGTTTAGCCAAAGTGGCCAAAGAGTTCCCGCTGGTGCTGCTCACAAACTCGATGGACGATTTAATCCCGCATCACGTGCCGCGTCTTGGCGCGCCGATCCATATGACCATCACCGCCGAAGAAGTCGGTGCCTACAAGCCGCAGATGAAAGGCTTCGAGTACATGCTCGACAAGCTGAACTGCGGCCCGGAAGAGATTCTGCATGTCTCCTCCAGCCTGCGTTATGACCTGATGACCTGCTACGACATGGGCATCAAGAACAAGGTGTGGGTCAATCGCGGTCACGATCCGGCCAATCCGGCGTATCAATACACCGAAATCAACGATATCGGCGGTCTGGCCGCTGTGGTTGGACTCTAAGCCCGGAGGCGGCGATGAAACTCGAATCATTCTGGCAAGCCACAGCACCGACCTTTAGCGGCGCAGCCACTGGCGCACTGCCGAGCACCGCTGAGGTGGTGGTGATTGGCGGCGGCTTTACCGGCGTCTCGACGGCGCTCAACCTGGCGCGCAGCGGCATCAACGTGGTGCTGCTGGAGAGCGGCGAGGTAATGAGTCAGGCGTCGGCGCGTAACGGTGGGCACTGCAATACCGGCGTGGCGCAGAACTTTGCCTCGCTGGTGGAGAGCCAGGGAATCGAGCAGGCCAGCCGCTTCTATCGTGCTTATGACGATGCGGTGAGCTACGTCGAACAGCTGGTGCGCGAAGAGCAGATTGATTGCGATTTTCGTCTGTGCGGCAAGCTGAAACTCGCCAGTAAAGCCTCGCATTTTCCCGGCCTGCGCAGCGCGTGGCAGTTGATGCGCGACACCGTTGATCCGGAAATCGAGCTGATTAGCAAAGATGATATTCGCCGTGAAGTGGGCAGCGATGCCTTTCACGGTGGCCTGCTGCAGAAGCGTGGCGGCCAGATGCATATGGGCAAGTTTGGTATCGGGCTGGCGGAAGCGGCGGCGCGCAGCGGGGCGAAAATCTACCCACATCACGCAGTGACCGGCTTAACGCGCCTCGACGGCTATCGCCACCGCGTCATCACCGCGCAGGGCGAGATCATCGCCGACAAAGTGATGATGGCAACCGGCGTCTCCAACGAAGGGCCTTTCCCGTGGTTCCAGCGCCGCATCGTGCCGGTCGGCAGTTTTATTGTGGTGACGGAACCGCTTGGTGACGAACTGATCAATCAGGTGCTGCCGAAAGACCGCACCTACGTGACCTCGCTGAATATCGGCAACTACTTCCGTACCACGTCGGATCGTCGATTGGTGTTTGGTGGCCGCGCGCGCTTTGCGGTGAGCAATCCGACGTCGGACACACGCAGCGGCGACGTGCTGCGTGCAGCGATGACCGCGCTGTTCCCGCAGCTGGGCAAGTCGCGCATCGATTACTGCTGGGGCGGCATGGTGGATATGACCGCCGACCGCTTGCCACATGCCGGTGAACAGGATGGCGTGTTTTATTCGATGGGTTACAGCGGCCACGGTACGCAGATGTCGGTGTGGATGGGCCGCGTGATGGCCGATCTGCTAGCGGAGAAACGCAACGAAAACCCCTGGCAGCGCGACACCTGGCCTGCGCTGCCCGGTTACCACGGGAAACCGTGGTTTTTGCCCCTGGCGGGTTTGTATTACAAAGCCAAGGATCGGTTGTCGTGAAAACCGGGATCCTGCGGTCATCGAAACGGTCGCCATAAATGGCGA
Organism: Pantoea sp. CTOTU49201; assembly: GCF_032054795.1. NCBI lineage: Bacteria > Pseudomonadati > Pseudomonadota > Gammaproteobacteria > Enterobacterales > Erwiniaceae > Pantoea > Pantoea sp. CTOTU49201. The sequence continues at coordinate 10,518 of NZ_DAMBSA010000091.1, read as the reverse complement.
CCCTACGTTGAAAACGGCGAGGTTTTGTAGGGTCGCCATTTATGGCGACCGCGCCGATGAAATCGTACGAATGTCGCGGTTTTGTAGGGTCGCCATTCATGGCGACCGTGCGGATGAAATCGTACGAATGACGCAGGTTTTGTAGGGTCGCCATTTATGGCGACCGCCTAAAAGACGAACAACGAAATCAACAACAATTCATATTGAGGGTGTGCAGATGAGTAAATTCAATAAAGAGTCTGACGCTGTAAATCCGGCCTTAACCCGCATGTTGACCGAAGGGTCGATGTCGCGCCGTGGCCTGATGAAGTTGTTGTCTGCCGGTGCCGTGATGAGCAGCGGTTTAATCGCTTTCCCGCAGATGAGTTTTGCGGCAACCACCCCAGTGAAAGGCGGCAAGCTGCGCGCCGCCATGTCTAACGCCTCCGCCACCGACACGCTCGATCCGGCCAAAGGCAACAACAGCGGCGATTACACCCGTCAATTCATGGTCTACAGCGGCCTGACCGAACTGGATAAAAGCCTCGCGGTGCAACCGGCGCTGGCGGAATCCATCGACTCCAGCGACGGCATCACCTGGCAGATTAAACTGCGCAAAGGCGTCACCTTCCACGACGGCAAACCGCTGACCGCCAAAGATGTCATCTACTCGTTGAGCCGCCACAAAGATCCGGCGGTGGCGTCCAACGCCTTCAAGCTGGCCGATCAGTTCAAAACCTTCACCGCGGTGAACGACAATGAAGTGACGCTGGAGCTGGCGCAAGCCAACTTCGACGTGCCGTTTATGCTGGCCAGCGCGCCGTTCCTGATCGTGCAGGACGGCACCAAAGACTTCAGCAAAGGCATCGGCACCGGCCCGTTCAAGCTGAAAGAGTTCACGCCGGGCGTGCGTTCGGTTGGCGTCAAAAACCCCAACTACTTCAAGCCGGGCCTGCCGCATCTGGATGAAGTCGAGCTGCTGGGCGTCACCGATCAGGCGGCGCGCGTTAATGCGCTGATGTCGGGCGATCTGCACATCGTCTCCACCCTGAGCGCCGCCGACTGCAACCGCATCAAAGCCACCACGGATTTCGGCGTGCTGGAGAGTAAATCCGGCATGTACACCAACTTAATCATTCGTACTGACGTGAAGCCGGGCAGCAACGAAGATTTCGTGCTGGCGATGAAGTACCTGCAGCCGCGCGACATCCTGGTGAAAACCGTGCTGCAAGGCTACGGCGACGTCAGTAACGATACGCCGGTACCGCCGTGGCATCCGCTGTATAACGCCGATCTCAAACCGCGTCCGCTCGATGCCGAGAAAGCCAAATTCCACATCGAGAAAGCCGGTATGAAAGGTGCGACGGTGGAGATTATCACCACGCCAAACATTGAAGGCTCGGTGGAGGGCGGCCAGCTGATTCAGCAGGTTTCGCGCAGCACCGGTCTGAACATCAAAGTGCGCCGCGTGCCGTATGACGGTTACTGGTCAACGCACTGGACCAAAGATCCGGTCGGCTACGGTTCAATCAACCCGCGCCCGACGCTGGATATGCTGTTCTCGCAGTTCTATCTCTCCACCGCATCCAACAACGAATCGGGCTGGAAGAATGAACAGTTTGATCAGCTGGTGGTGGCGGCGCGCGGCGAGCGCGAACAGACCAAACGCAAGCAGATGTACGGTGACATGCAGAAGCTGATTTACGATCACTGCGGCACCATCATCCCAACCTTTATCAGCTCCACCGACGGTTACAGCAAGAAAGTGGGCGGCGTAGAAGCCTGGCCAAGCGGCATGATGATGGGTTATCGCTTCCATGAGTTCGCCTGGCTGAATGCCTGATTGTTCGGCATCACGACATAAATGCACCGCACCGTAGGGTCGCCATTCATGGCGACCGCATAATCAGCGCCTGAAGATTCTCTACAAGGAGATCGCCGATGAACCGATACATGTTGTTCCTGATTGCCCGGCGCGCAGGCGCAGGCATCCTGACCTTGCTTATCGTCTCGGCGGTGGTGTTTTTCATCACCAGCCTGCTGCCCGGCGACGCGGCGCAGATGATACTCGGGCAAAACGCCACGCCGGAAACGGTGGCGGCGTTGCGCCAGCAGCTGGGACTCGATCAGCCGTTGTTGGTGCGCTACTTCACCTGGCTCACCGGCATGTTGCAGGGGGATTTCGGCACCTCGTTCGCCAGCCATCTGCCGGTATTACAGCTGGTGGAGCAGCGCATTCCCGCCACACTGGAGTTAGCCGGCATCACCACGGTGATCTGCGTGCCGCTGGCGCTGATTATCGGCATCGTGGCGGCGATGAATCGCGGCTCGGCGCTGGACCGCTTTCTGGTGATCAGCACCATGGCAACCGTCGCGGTGCCGGAGTTTTTAGTAGCCACGGTGGCGGTGCTGATCTTCGCGGTAAAACTGCATTGGGTGTCGGCGATGTCGTTCGGCAGCCCGGACATGGACGTTATCAGCTACCTCAAAGCCTACGCGCTGCCGGTGTTAACGCTGTGCTGCGTGCTGGTGGCGCAGATGGCGCGCATGACGCGCTCCGCCATCATCAACCAACTCGACAGCCCGTATCTGGAGATGGCGCTGCTGAAAGGCGTTTCGCCGCTGCGCGCGGTGTTGCGCCACGCGCTGCCAAATGCGGTCGGGCCGATTGCTAATGCCATCTCGCTCAGCCTGTCGTATCTGTTTGGTGGCGTGATCATCATCGAATCGATCTTCAGCTATCCCGGTCTGGCGAGTGCGCTGGTGGATGCGGTGAGTAATCGCGATCTGCCGGTGGTGCAGCTGTGCGTCATGCTGTTCGCCGCCTGCTATCTGGTGCTGCTGCTGGCGGCCGATATCCTCACCATCGCCTTTAACCCGAAATGGAGAAGCTGATGAATACGTTACTGCTGCCTGTACGTCTGTTTCAGTCGCTGTCGCTTTCGGGCCGCATCGGACTGCTGATCTCGCTGTTTTGGCTGCTGATGGCGCTGTTTGGTAACCAACTGGCGCCGCATAACGTCGAAGACATTGGCGGCGGGCCGATGCTCGGTGGCATGACGTCTGCCAACCTGCTCGGCACCGATTATCTGGGGCGCGACATCCTCAGCCGCATTCTCTACGGCGCGAAATTCTCCATTGGCTTAGCGCTCAGCGCCGCGCTGTGCGCCAGCATCATCGGCACCTTGCTGGCGCTGCTGGCGGCGGTCGCCGGACGCTGGCTGGAAGAGGTGCTGGGGCGCGTTAACGATGCGCTGCTGGTGCTGCCGGGCAAAGTGCTGTCGCTGATGATTGTCGCGGTGTTCGGCTCATCGCTGCCGATGCTGATCCTCACCGCCATCTTCACTTACTGGCCGGGCGCGTTCCGTATCGCCTTCGCCATGGCCAGCAGCCTGCGCAATATGGATTACGTGCGTGCCTCGCGTTTGCGCGGGGAAAGCCGCTGGTACGTGGCGATCCACGACATCCTGCCAAATATGGTGCATCCAATGCTCACTGACTTCGGCCTGCGCTTTGTCTATATCGTGCTGCTGCTGAGCGGCTTGAGTTTCCTTGGCCTCGGCGTGCAACCGCCGTATGCCGATTGGGGCACGCTGGTACGTGAAAACATTCAGGGCCTGTTCAACGGTTCGCCAGCGGTGCTGATGCCAGCGGTGGCCATTGCTAGCCTGACCATTGGCGCGAACCTGTTTATCGATAGCCTGCAGCAGATGCGTCCGTTGACGCTAGCGAAGGAGGGAGCATGAACGTGACGCCACATACCGCCATGCCGGTGATCTCGGTGGAGAACCTGCGCGTAACGGCGCAGACCGACAAAGGTGAAGAGATCGATTTGGTTTCCGATATTCGTTTCACGGTGCAGAAGGGCGAAGTGCTGGCGCTGATTGGTGAATCTGGCTCCGGCAAAACCACCATTGCGATGGCGCTGATGGGCTATGCGCGCCACGGCTGTCGCATCGCCGACGGTAATATTCACATGGCCGGCACCGATGTGCGCAGCCTATCGCCGGGCCAACTGCGTGAGTTTCGCGGCAACAAAGTGGCGTACATCGCGCAGAGTGCGGCGGCATCGTTTAACCCTGGCATGCGCATTCTCGATCAGGTGATTGAGCCGGTGGTGATTCACGGCACCATGAAGCGCAAAGATGCCAAACAAAAGGCGATTGCGCTGTTCCGCGAACTGGCGCTGCCTAATCCCGACACCATCGGCGACCGCTTTCCGCATCAGGTTTCCGGCGGTCAGCTGCAACGTCTGATGACGGCGATGGCGCTGATTGGCGATCCGGATGTGGTGATCCTCGACGAACCGACCACCGCACTCGACGTGACGACGCAGGTGGAAGTGCTGAAAGCGTTTCGCCGTGTGGTGGCGCAGCGCGGCGTGACGGCGATCTACGTCAGCCACGATTTGGCGGTGGTGGCGCAGATGGCCGACCGCATTCTGGTGCTGCTGCGCGGCCAGATGGCCGAGTACGGCACCACCGAACGGCTGATTGGCGCACCGCAGGCGGATTACACCAAACTGCTGATGGATGCGGCGCGGCAAAAAGAGCGCCCAAGCAGCTGGACCTGCGCCGAGGCGGATATGCAGCCGCTGATGGAGGTGCGCGATCTCAGCGCCGGTTACGGTCCGCGCGACAGCAACGGTCAGCCAAAAATTCGTATTCTCGAAGACATCAATCTGAAGCTGTGGAAAGGGCAGGCGATTGGCATCATTGGCGAGTCCGGTTCGGGTAAAACCACGCTGGCGCACGCCATTGCCGGACTCAACGCGCCAAGTCACGGCCATATTCTGTTTAACGGCCACTACATTAACGGCGATATGCACAAGCGCCCGGACAATGAGCTGCGCCGCATTCAATATGTGTTCCAGATGGCCGATACCGCACTGAATCCGGCGCACAGCGTCGAGCAGATTCTGACGCGTCCGCTGGTGCTGTTCCATGGATTAAAAGGTGCGGCGCTCAAAGCGCGTCTGCATCAGTTGCTGGATCTGGTGAAGCTACCGCGCACCGTGCTATGGCGGCGTCCGTGGGCGCTGTCTGGCGGACAGAAGCAGCGTGTGAATCTGGCACGTGCGCTGGCGGCCGAACCGGATTTGATACTGTGCGACGAAGTGACATCAGCGTTGGATACCGTGGTGGCTGCAGCGGTGCTGGATTTGATCAGCGAGTTGCGCCGCGAACTGGGATTGTCGGTGCTGTTTATCAGCCACGACATGCACGCGGTGCGCGCGGTGTGCGACGATATCGTGGTGATGAAATCCGGCAAAATCGTCACGCAGATTGCCCGCGCCGATTACGATAAGCCGACCAGCGAACTCTATTTCGAACGCCTGAAACGCGCGGTGCCAGAGTTGCGACAAGGTTGGCTGGATGAGCACGAAGAGGTGTTGAAGGCGGAGTGAATGCCAGGTCGCCATACATAGAACCCGTAGGGTCGCCATTTATGGCGACCTCACTAGCAAGGAAAACCATGATCACACTACGCGCAATGACGCAAAACGACATCGAACACGGCTATGCCATAACCCAACAGCTCAAATGGCCGCACCGCCGGGAAGACTGGCAGCAGGCACTAGCGCTGGGTGAAGGCGTGGTCGCTGAAGAAAACGGCGAATTCGTCGGCAGTGCCTTTGGCTGGCGCTGGGGCGAGCAGGCAGCAACCATTGGTTTGGTGGTGGTCAATCCACAGTTTCAAGGCCGCGGCACCGGTAAGCAACTGATGCTGGCGCTGCTGGAGAAATTCCCCGACTACAACATACGCCTGCACGCTACCGAAATGGGCAAAGGGTTGTACCAGAAGCTCGGCTTTGAGGTCACCGGCCACATTCAGCAGCATCAAACGCGCGAACTGGCGGCGGTGCCAACCGTCACTATTCCAGCCGGTTTAACGCTGCGTAACGCACAAGTCGCAGACGCCGATCTGCTGATCGAACTCGATCATCAGGCGCACGGCATGTGGCGTCCAGCTCTGATCAACAGCCTGATTACCGATTTCCAAACCGTGCTGCTGCAGGATGCCAAACAGCGCGTGCACGGTTTTGCCAGCCTGCGCCGCTTCGGTCACGGCTGGGCAATTGGCCCGGTGATCGCGCTGAATGTCGATATCGCGCAAACGTTGATTTCCGCCTTGATGCAAGGCCTGCGCGGCGAGTTCGTGCGTATTGATACCGATGGCGCGCTGCCGCTGGCGGCCTGGCTGGAAACCTTGGGCCTGGCGCAGGTGGATGCGCCGACCACCATGATTCGGGGTACGCCGTGGTCACCGCAGCAAGGTAAGATGCAGGCGTTCGGGTTGATGACCCAGGCGATGGCCTGATGCATATCGTCTACAAATCAGAAGCCACGCGCGGCGCGCACTGGCAGCGATGGCTGGCGCAACATGCGCCGGATATTCAGCTGCACATCTGGCCGGATATCGGCGATCCCGAGCAGGTTGAACTGCTGGTGGCGTGGCAGCCGCCGGAAAACCTGATGGGCACCTTTCCCAATCTCAAAGCGCTGTTATCGGTCGGCGCGGGCGCGGATCAGTTCGATCTCAGCCAACTGCCACCGGATTTGCCGGTGGTGCGCATGATCGAACCGGGCCTGACGCAAGGCATGGTCGAGTACGTCACTTTCGCGGTGCTTGGCTTACATCGCGATATGCCGCGCTACTTTCAGCAGCAGCGCGCCGAGCAGTGGCAAACTCACCCAATTCGCACCGCCAGCCAGCGCCGTATTGGCGTGATGGGCCTCGGCGAACTCGGCCAGGCGGCGTTAAAACAGTTGGTGTCGCTGGGTTTTGATTGCGCTGGCTGGAGCCGCACCCCGCGTGAAATCAGCGGCGTGCGTTGCTGGTACGGCAGCGATCAACTGAGTGATTTCCTCGCGCACAGCGACATTCTGGTGTGCCTGCTGCCGCTCACCGACAGCACGCGCGGCTTGCTGAATGCGCAGCTGTTCGCGCAGCTACCTGACGGCGCAGCGCTGGTGCAGGTGGGACGCGGTCCGCAACTTCACGAAGCGGATTTACTGACAGCGCTGGCAAGCGGCAAACTCAGCGCGGCGGTGATTGATGTCATCGATCCCGAGCCGCTGCCCGCTGGACATCCGTTCTGGCAGCATCCGGCTATTTGGCTGACGCCGCACATCGCCAGCGCAACACAAACCGACAGCGCCGTCGCCGCGCTGCTCGACAATCTGCGCCGCTACCAACGCGGCGAACCGATGGTCGGCCTGATCGATCGCAACCGGGGATACTGAGATGCAACTGGAACAATTAGTCGCGCTGCGACGGGATCTGCACGCCCATCCCGAGCTGGGCTATCAGGAGCAGCGCACCAGCGACATTGTGGCGCAGCTGTTAAATGAGCACGGCATTGAGGTGCATCGCGGGCTGGGTAAAACCGGTGTGGTCGGCGTGCTGAAACGCGGCAACGGCACGCGCATGATTGGCCTGCGCGCAGATATGGATGCGCTGCCGATGCAGGATAACGGCAATCAGCCGTGGAAAAGCGTGCACGATAATGTGTGCCATGCCTGCGGCCATGATGGTCATACCGTGATGCTGCTGGGTGCGGCGATTGAACTGGCCGAGCAGGGCGATTTCAACGGCACGCTGGTGTTTATCTTCCAGCCTGCCGAAGAGGGATTGGCGGGTGCGAAAGCGATGATCGATAGCGGCCTGTTCCAGCAGTTTCCCTGCGATGCGGTGTTTGCGCTGCACAACTGGCCGGAACTGCCGCTCGGCGAAGTGCACACGCGGCCCGGCGCGATCATGGCGGCGGCGGATCGCTTCGATATCACCGTTGAAGGTGGCGGCGGACATGCCGCGCAGCCGCATCTGACGCGTGACACGTTGCTGGCGACCAGCGAACTGGTGGTGCAACTCAACACGCTGGTGGCGCGCGCGCTCGATCCCTGCGAACCCGGCTTGCTTAGCGTGACGCGCATGCAGGGCGGCTTCTCGCACAACATGATCCCGGCAGAAGCCAGCATCACCGGCACGGTGCGCACCTTCAGCCCGGCGGCGCAGGACATCATCGAAAACCGTCTGCGTGAAATGGCGCTGCACGTCACCGCCGCACATGGCTTGCAGGCGGACGTGAACTATCTGCGTTATTACCCGGCCACGGTGAATAACGCGGCGATGGCGCAGCTGGCGTTAGACGCGCTGAATCAGGCCGGTATTCACGCACAACAGGCCAAACAGCCGGCGCTCACCTCCGAAGATTTCGCCTTTATGTTGCAGGCGCGTCCCGGCGCCTATCTGTGGATTGGCTCTGCGCCGAGCCAGCCGCTGCATCACTCGGCCTACGACTTTAACGATCAGCTTATTCCGCACGGTATCCAGACGCTGACGGCGCTGGCGCGGCATGCGCTGGGTGCAGAATTTCCCTGCTGATTGGCGGTGGATTTTGACAGGAAATGCCGCTGCCCGCTGGATTACGGCAGCGTGAGAAACCAACAGGTTGCGATACTTGAGCCATCCGAACGTTACGTGGAAAGGGGTTTTAAAAATGCAGAATGTCATGGCGGAGCAGCAAACATATTCCGATAACAGCCTGTTACTGGACGCGCGTGAGCAGCATGTGCCACGTGGCGTCATTACTGCGCATCAGTTGGTGATCGAGCGGGCGAAAGGCAGCGAAGTATGGGACGTTGAGGGCAATCGCTATCTCGATTTCGTTGGCGGCATCGGCGTGCTCAACGTCGGGCACAACCATCCGGCGGTGGTCAACGCGGTCACCAAACAACTCGGTTTAGTGTCGCACGCCTGCTTCCAGGTGGTGGCGTATCCGGGCTACATCGAGCTGGCGAAACGCCTCAATGCGCTGGTTGGTGGCGGTGAAGATTTCAAAAGCGTGTTCTTCACCAGCGGGGCGGAAGCGGTAGAAAATGCCGTGAAGATTGCGCGCGCCCACACCAAACGCAGCGGCATTATCGCTTTCGACGGCGCGTTTCATGGCCGCACTTTGCTCGGTACCACATTGACCGGCATGTCCGCGCCATACAAACAGAACTTCGGCCCGTTCCCCTCCGATATCTATCGTTTGCCGTTCCCGAATGCGTTTCACGGCGTGAGTGATGACGACTGCTTAAAAGCGCTGGATCAGCTGTTCGCGGTGCAGATTGCGCCAGAACGCGTGGCGGCGATCATCATCGAACCGGTGCAGGGCGATGGCGGCTTCCTGCAGGCTGGCGCTAACTTTATGCAGGCGCTGCGCCGCATCACCGAGAAGCACGGCATTGTACTGATTCTCGATGAAGTACAGACCGGCTTTGGTCGTACTGGCAAGATGTTCGCTTTCCAGCATCTCGGCATCATGCCGGATCTGGTGACGGTGGCGAAAAGTATCGGCGGCGGTTTGCCGATCTCAGGCGTGGTCGGTAAAGCGGCGATCATGGATGCACCACAGCCCGGCGGTTTAGGTGGCACTTACGGCGGCAACGCGCTAGCCTGTGCAGCGGCGCTGGCGGTGCTGGATCTGCTGGAGAACGACAATCTACTGGCGCGCTCCAATCAGCTCGGCGAGCAGCTTAACGCGCGCCTGCAACAGCTGGCCGAGAAGTACGCTTGCATCGGCGATGTGCGCGGCATTGGTTTTATGCAGGCGGTTGAGATCGTCGATTTCGAGACCAAAAAGCCGGATGCGGCGATGACGCAGAAAATTCTCGACTGCGCCTGTCAGGAAGGTTTGCTGCTGATTAAGTGCGGCATTCATCGCAACACTGTGCGCTTCCTTGCGCCGCTGGTCACCACCGATTCGCAACTGGAAGAAGCGCTGCATATCTTTGATATCGCACTCGCGCGTGCCAGCGGTCGACTCGGTTAAAAAGCGCTTTCTCATTGAAATTATTGCAGTAATTTGAAAACCTCCCGCTGGTATAACCAGTTAACGAGATAGCACATTTACCTTAAAGCGTGTTATATCTTCGGGAGGTTAAACCTAATCGGTTGGCAATGAGGGGTGCTATGAACGGCTTAATGAAACTCGACCGCATCGACATCAATATTCTGGTGCAACTCCAGAAAGATGGCCGTATCAGCAACGTCAATCTCGCCGATGCCGTTGGGCTTTCGCCCAGTCCGTGCCTGCAACGCGTCAAGCGTCTTGAGCAAGCCGGATTTATCAACGGTTATGAAGCCCACATCAATCTGACCAAAATCACCGATTCCGTGACGGTATTTACCGAAGTCACGCTCTCTGGCCATCGCCGCGAAGATTTTATGAAATTCGAAAATGCGGTGCGTGAGGTGGATGAGTTAATGGAATGTCATCTGATCACCGGCGGTTACGACTATTTGCTGCGCTTTATTACCCGCAGCATTGAACATTACCAGGAAGTGATTGAGAAGATGCTGGATGCGCAGATCGGCATCGATAAATACTTCAGTTATATCGTGATTAAATCACCGATTATGAAAAGCAGCGTGCCGTTGAGATCGTTAATTTCGAAACAGAATTCGGTGGAGTTCGGTTGAGTTATTTATGTTTCTGGGATGAAGGTCGCCATAAATGGCGACCCTACGGTTGCGAGGTTTTGTAGGGTC
>NZ_DAMBSA010000090.1:0-13087 GCF_032054795.1 Pantoea sp. CTOTU49201 | reverse complement strand
CAAAAACTCAGCATCCTGCGTCGTTTGCGTCCGCGCGATCTGCTGCCGGTGCCACCGGCGGTAGCGGAGTATTCCACCGGATTACGCATGGGCGATACCGCCGAGCAGATGGCGAAAAGTCACGGCATCACCCGTGAACAGCAGGATGCGTTAGCGCTGCGTTCGCACCAGCATGCGGCGCGTGCCTGGCAATCGGGCGTGCTCACTCAGGAAGTGATGCCAGCATTTGTGCCGCCGTGGAAAGCGCCCATTGAGCAGGATAACAACATTCGCTTCAACGCCAGCGCCGCCGATTACGCCAAACTGCGTCCGGCATTTGATCGTCGCCACGGTTCAGTGACCGCCGCCAACAGCACGCCGCTGACCGATGGCGCGGCGGCAGTGATCCTGATGCGCGAAGGGCGAGCACGCGAACTCGGCATTCAGCCGCTCGGCTATCTGCGCAGCTACGCCTTCACGGCGATTGATGTCTGGCAGGACATGCTGCTCGGTCCGGCGTATGCCTCGCCGCTGGCGCTGGATCGCGCTGGCATCACGCTCAACGATCTGACACTGATTGATATGCATGAAGCCTTTGCCGCACAAACCTTAGCGAACCTGAAAATGTTCCGCGATGAACGCTTTGCGCGCGAGGTGTTGAATCGTCCGCATGCGCTGGGCGAAGTGAATGAAGAGCGCTTTAACGTGCTCGGCGGATCGATTGCTTATGGTCATCCGTTTGCCGCTACCGGCGCACGCATGATCACGCAAATGCTGCAGGAATTGCGGCGGCGCGGCGGCGGTTTAGGATTGGTCACCGCCTGCGCGGCGGGCGGCCTGGGCACGGCAATGGTTCTGGAGGCCGAATAATGAGCGAATCCGCCTTTCATTTACATATGCGACTCGACCATGTCGGTGTGATTACCATCGATGTGCCGGGCGAGAAGATGAACACGCTGAAGGCCGAGTTTGTGCCGCAGATCAAAGCGGTGCTGGATGAAGCGCGCAGCCATCAGAATTTAGCCGGATTAGTGTTGATTTCTGGCAAGCCAGACAACTTTGTTGCCGGTGCGGATATCAGCATGATCGCCAGCTGCAAAACGGCTGAAGAAGCTGAAGCGCTGGCAAAGCAGGGACAAGATGTAATGGCGATGATTGCCGCGCTGCCGTTTCCGGTGGTGGCGGCGATTCACGGTGCCTGCCTTGGTGGCGGCCTCGAGCTGGCGCTGGCCTGCGATGCGCGCATCTGTTCGCTGGATGACAAAACGCGCCTCGGTTTGCCGGAAGTACAGCTCGGTTTGCTGCCGGGTTCTGGCGGTACGCAACGTTTGCCGCGCCTGATTGGCTTGCAGCAGGCGCTGCCGCTGATTCTCATTGGTAAACAGCTGCGCGCCAAACAGGCACTCAAACTCGGGATTGTGGATGACGCGGTGCCGCCATCGATTCTGCTGGAAACGGCGATTGCGCGCGTACATAAAGGAAAAGGCGCACGCCGGGAACTTTCGCGCCGCGATCGTTTGCTGCAAGGACCGATTGCGCGTCAGGTGCTGTTTTCACTGGCACAGCGTCAAACCCACAGCAAAACTCAGGGCAACTATCCTGCGGCTGACCGTATTCTTGAAGTGGTGCGCATCGGTCTGGAGCAGGGCAGCAGTGCCGGGCATGAAGCGGAAGCGCGCGCCTTTGGTCAACTGGCGATGACGCCAGAATCGGCCGCGCTGCGTAGCCTGTTTTTCGCCTCAACCGCCTTAAAGAAAGAGTCGATGGCGAGTGTTGAACCGCAAGCGCTGAAGCAGATTGGCGTGCTTGGCGGTGGGCTGATGGGCGGCGGCATCGCCAGCGTTACGGCGCTGAAAGCCGGTTTGCCGGTGCGCATTAAAGACATCAATCTCAATGGCGTGAATCATGCACTGCAATACAGCTGGGACTTGTTGAGCAACAAGGTGAAGCGGCGTCAAATGAAAGCGGCTGAACGTCAGCAGCAGATGGCGCGCATCAGCGGCGGCATCGATTATCAAGGGTTCAGCCAGCGCGATCTGGTGATCGAAGCGGTATTTGAGGATCTGGCGCTCAAGCAGCAGATGGTCAGCGAAATCGAAAGCCATTGCCAGCCGCACACCATATTCGCCTCAAATACCTCGTCGCTGCCGATTGCCGACATTGCCGCCCATGCGCAGCGACCGGAAAATATTATCGGCCTGCATTACTTCAGCCCGGTGGACAAAATGCCGCTGGTGGAGGTGATTCCACATGCCAATACCTCAGCGCAAACGCTGGCGAACACGGTGCAGCTGGCGCGTCAGCAGGGCAAAACAGCGGTAGTGGTAGCTGATCGTCCCGGTTTTTACGTTAACCGCATTCTCGCACCCTATATAAATGAAGCGATGCACTGTTTGCAGGAAGGTGAGCCGATTGAGCATATCGATCGCGCTTTAGTGAAATTCGGTTTTCCGGTTGGGCCGTTGCAACTGCTGGACGAAGTGGGCATTGATGTCGGCAGCAAAATCAGCCCGATTCTCGAGCAGGCTTACGGTGCTCGCTTCTGCGCACCCAACGCCGCGAACGCCATTCTGGCTGACGGCAGAAAAGGGCGTAAGAACCACCAAGGATTCTACCTCTACCAACGTTCGCGCTGGTCGGGCAAGCGCAAAGCCGATACGTCAATCTACACCCTGTTGAACATCAAACCGCAGGCGAAGCAGAGCGAAGCGCAGATTGCCGAGCGTTGCGTATTGATGATGCTGAACGAAGCGGCACGTTGTCTGGATGAAGAGGTGATCCGCAACGCGCGCGATGGCGATATTGCGGCGGTCTTTGGCATCGGTTTCCCGCCGTTCCTCGGCGGTCCGTTCCGCTATATGGATCAACGCGGCATTGGCGTTATCATCAAAGCATTAAGCTCATTAATGCAGCAACACGGCGAACGTTTTGCGCCGAGTGAGGCGCTGATCGCATTGTCAGAACAGCAAACGAATTTTTACACTTCTGCACAATCGTGAATAGGCTCACAGATTCAGCGGGTTAGTCAGAGGGCCGCGCAGCGGCAAGCGCGGCACCAATCTGAGATATGCTTATTTAATAAACAACCGGTTGACTATACTGAAGCCATTGGGGTAAAACACACCGTTCATTCGCAGAATGAAGCGTCTGGTGCTGTGGTACCGGGCGATATCGACAAACAACAGCGGTGCTTTATGCAAGTTTTTATCATGCGTCATGGCGACGCAGCTCTGGAAGCAGCGAGTGATTCAGTTCGACCTCTCACCCTCTGTGGCTGTGATGAATCGAGAGCAATGGCGAGTTGGCTCAACAGCAAAACGCCAGCAATCGATCGGGTATTAGTGAGTCCGTACTTGCGCGCTGAGCAAACGCTGGCAACGGTACGTGAAACGCTGAATTTGCCGGAAGGGCAGGATGTGTTGCCGGAACTGACGCCAGGCGGCGATCCCGCGATGGTAGCCAGCTATTTGCAGGTGCTGGCGCAGAAAGGGGTTAAATCGGCGCTGGTGATTTCGCATCTGCCGCTGGTGGGTTATCTGGTTTCTGAACTCTGCCCGCAGGAAGCGCCGCCGATGTTCGCGACCTCCGCCATAGCCTGTGTGGACTTTGATGCAGATGCCTGCGAAGGCAAGCTGGAGTGGCAGGTCAGCCCGTCAAAATTGGCTAAAGCAATCTAATCTCTATGGGCCGCTAGCAAACGCGGCCCTATCCTTTTCTACCGCAGCCATCACGGCAATTCAGGCGGCTGCCACTCTTCTACTTCTATCAGCACCAGCAGCGCGGCGTCGCCGCCGAACATTTTTGGTGCCTGATGAAACGCCATCACATGCGGATGTTGTGCCAGCCACAGCGGTGTTTGCTGCTTGAGGATGTGTTTACCGTGTCCGGTCATGACGCTGGCGCAGAACAGATGCTCACGACGACAGGCGGCGATCAGTGCGCCGAGCTCCTGCTTGGCCTGCATCTGCGTCAAGCCATGCAGATCGAGAAAAATTTCCGGCGTGTAATCGCCACGACGCAGCTTCTTCTGCTCGTAGTGGCTGACATCAGCGCGCACGTAGCGTACCGGACCTTCACTGGAAAGCAGCGGCTGAAACTCGTCAGAGAAATAATGACTATTATCGGCTTGCTCTGATATCAGGCGTTTCAACGGCAGTTGGCGCGTTTTCACCACCGGTTTGTGCACGATGGTATCCTGTTTAAGCTTGCGCGTTCCGGTCATTAACTGGCGGAACATCTGCTGATCGTCCTGGCTTAGCGGCGTTTTTTTACTCATGGCTCGGTGATAGGTTCAGAAAAAGCTGGTAAACAGCCGGTGGCATACCTTAACCGTTACTGTTAACAAATGTCAGCTTTTTCACCTCGCTGCGCTGAATTCTGCCCGGCTTCGTGGCACACTATCGGCCGATTGATTTTATGGCCTGCGGAGGGCTACGTGGACAAGATATTCGTCGATGAGGCAGTGAATGAACTGCACACCATTCAGGACATGCTGCGCTGGGCTGTCAGCCGTTTTTCGGCGGCAGGCATTTGGTACGGCCACGGCACGGATAATCCCTGGGACGAAGCAGTCCAACTGGTTCTGCCCACGCTGTGGCTGCCGCTGGATATTCCAGTAGATATGCGCAATGCGCGCCTGACCGCCAGCGAGCGTCATCGTATTGTTGAGCGCGTGATTCGCCGCGTCAACGAGCGCATTCCGGTGGCGTATCTCACCAACAAAGCCTGGTTCTGCGGCCACGAATTTTACGTTGATGAGCGCGTATTAGTGCCGCGTTCACCGATTGGTGAACTGATTGAGAACCGTTTTGCCGGTTTGATCAGCGAGTCACCTAATCACATTCTCGATATGTGTACCGGCAGCGGCTGCATCGCTATTGCCTGCGCTTACTCCTTCCCGGAAGCGGAAGTGGATGCGGTGGATATCTCCACCGATGCGCTGGCGGTTGCCGAGCAGAACATCGAAGAGCACGGCCTGCTGAACCACGTCACGCCAATCCGCGCCGATCTGTTCCGCAACTTGCCGCCGGTGAAATACGATCTGATCGTCACCAATCCACCTTACGTGGATGCGGAAGATATGGACGATCTGCCGAACGAATATCGCCACGAGCCGGAACTGGGTTTGGCGGCGGGCAGCGACGGCCTGAAACTGGTGCGCCGTATTCTGGCCTGTGCGCCGGATTACCTCACCGAGCAAGGCGTGCTGATTTGCGAAGTCGGTAACAGCATGGTGCACATGATCGATCAGTATCCAGACGTGCCGTTTACCTGGCTGGAGTTTGATAACGGCGGTGACGGCGTGTTTATGCTGACGCGCGAGCAAATCGTCGCGGCACAGCATCACTTCTCATTCTACAAAGACTAAATAAGAGGGCGAGCGCTCGCCCGCAACATCGCAACAAGGAACCAGCATGGCCGGAAACAGCATCGGACAAGTTTTTCGCGTAACCACTTTTGGCGAGTCGCATGGTATTGCGCTGGGCTGCATCGTTGACGGTGTGCCGCCCGGCATTCCGCTGACGGAAGCCGACATTCAGCACGATCTCGATCGTCGTCGTCCTGGCACGTCGCGCTACACCACACAGCGCCGCGAGCCGGATCAGGTGAAAATTTTGTCCGGCGTGTTTGAGGGGGTGACGACGGGGACTTCAATCGGTCTGCTGATTGAGAACACCGACCAGCGTTCACAGGATTACGGCGCAATCAAAGATCTGTTCCGTCCTGGCCATGCCGATTATACCTACGAGCAGAAATACGGCCTGCGCGACTATCGTGGCGGCGGACGCTCTTCGGCGCGTGAAACCGCGATGCGCGTAGCGGCAGGTGCGATTGCGAAGAAGTATTTGCAGATGAAGCACGGCATCGTGGTGCGCGGCTATCTGGCGCAGATTGGCGATGTGGCTTGCGAGCTGAAAGACTGGAGCATCGTGGAAGAGAACCCGTTCTTCTGCCCGGATGCCTCGAAGCTGGAAGCGCTGGATGAACTGATGCGCGGCCTGAAAAAAGAGGGCGACTCCATCGGTGCCAAAGTCACCGTGCTGGCAGAAAACGTGCCGCCGGGCTTGGGCGAGCCGGTATTTGATCGTCTGGATGCGGATTTGGCGCATGCGCTGATGAGCATCAACGCGGTGAAAGGCGTGGAGATTGGCGACGGTTTCGCGGTGATCAACCAGCGCGGCAGCCAACATCGCGATGAGATTCGTGCCAACGGTTTCCAGAGCAACCACGCGGGCGGCATTTTGGGTGGCATCAGCAGCGGCCAAACCATCAGCGCCAATCTGGCGATGAAACCGACTTCCAGCATCACCGTGCCGGGCAACACCATCACCCGTGACGGCGAAGAAGTTGAGATGATCACTAAAGGTCGTCACGATCCGTGCGTCGGTATTCGCGCGGTGCCAATTGCCGAAGCGATGATGGCGATTGTGTTGATGGATCACCTGCTGCGCCAGCGTGCGCAAAACGGTGACGTCAACAGCAGCGTGCCGCGCTGGTAAGCCCGATGATGCGCCGTCTGCTTATCACCTGTGCCGCGCTGTTATGCAGTGCGGCCGCGGTTGCCGCCACGCCGTGGCAGCAAATTCATCAGCCGATCGCTGGCAGCCCGCAGTCGATTGGCAGTTTCGCCAACGGCTGTATTGTCGGTGCGCAACAGCTGCCGCTCAATTCAGCCAATTATCAGGTGATGCGTCAGGATCAGCGTCGTTATTACGGCCATCCCGATTTGATCGCCTTTATTCAGCGTCTCAGCACTCAGGTTCATCAGCTTCAGCTGGGGCAAGTGCTGATTGGCGATATGGGCATGGCGGCGGGTGGACGTTTTAGCAGCGGCCACGCCAGCCATCAAACCGGTCTGGATGTTGATATCTGGCTGCAACTGCCGAAAACCCGCTGGACGGCGCAGCAATTGCTCAAGCCGCAGCCGCTCGATTTGGTTTCTGCCGATGATAAGCAGGTGATTGCACGTCACTGGCAACCGCAAATTGATAGCCTGATTAAACTGGCAGCTAAAGACGACGAAGTGACGCGTATCTTCGTCAATCCAGCGATTAAACGGCAGCTTTGTGCCGATGCCGGTAGCGATCGCGCGTGGCTAAATAAAGTACGTCCGTGGTTTGCCCATCGCGCGCACATGCATGTGCGTTTGCGTTGCCCGGCGGGCAGTCAGGAGTGTGAAGATCAGGCTCCTCAACCTGCAGGCGATGGCTGTGGCGCTGAGCTGGATAGCTGGTTCCTGCCGAAAAAACCAGGCAGCACGCCGCCGGTGAAGAAAACGCCGCCGCCGTTGCCGCCTTCTTGCCAGGCATTACTTGATAAACATTTGCTATAACCTCGATTCTTCAAGCCGCAGGTGCGTTGGCTGCACTCGTCCACCCCAGTCACTTACTAATGTAAGCTCCTGGGGATGAACGAGCTTGCCGCCTTCCTGCAACTTGAATTATCAAGGTTATTTAGGGTGATGGTTGATGGATCTTTTTGTTGTTAGCCCGCTAGTCGTTGGTGTGCTGTTTTTCGTGGCAATGCTGGCGGCATTTATCGACTCCATTGCCGGTGGCGGTGGCTTGCTCACCGTGCCTTCATTGCTGGCGGCCGGGCTGTCGCCTGCGCAGGCGTTAGCCACGAATAAGCTGCAATCGGTCGGTGGTTCGTTCTCCGCCAGCCTCTATTTCATCCGTCGAGGCGCGGTGAAGCTGAACGAGCAGTGGCTGAATATCGCCATGACCTTTCTCGGCGCGATTGCCGGCACCATTCTGATTCAGCACCTACAAGCGGATGTGCTGCGCCAAATCTTGCCGCTGCTGCTGATCTGTATCGGTTTGTGGTTCCTGCTGATGCCGCGTTTGGGTGAAGCAGATCGCGAACGTCGTCTGCACGGTTTGCCTTATGCGTTGGTGGGCGGTGGCTGTGTCGGCTTCTACGATGGCTTCTTTGGTCCCGGCGCCGGTTCGTTCTATGCGCTGGCCTTCGTTACGCTGTGCGGCTTCAATCTGGCAAAAGCCACCGCCCACGCCAAAATCCTAAATTTCACCTCGAATTTTGGCAGTCTGCTGTTCTTTATGTTCGGCGGCAAAGTGGTGTGGGGCACTGGCGCGATTATGCTGCTCGGCGCCGTTATCGGCGCGCGCCTCGGCGCCAGACTGGTATTGAGCCGCGGTCAGAAACTGATTCGCCCCATGGTGGTGATCGTTTCTGCGGTGATGAGCGCCAAATTGTTATGGGACAGTCATGGCGCAGAATTGATGGCCTGGCTGGCCACGCTGTAATCCAACACTCGTCAAGACCGGCTGCCAATGCGACAATGGCGCCGGTTTTTTTTAAAGATTAAAAATTATGAGTACAACACACCATTACGATCAGCTGATTGCCATCTTTGATGGCTGCTTCGTTGACGATTTTCAGACCCGTCTAATTAAAGGCGGCGACGAACCTATTTATCTTCCAGCGGATGAAACCTCACCGTGGAATCGCGTGGTGTTCGCGCACGGCTACTACGCCAGCGGACTGCATGAAATTTCCCACTGGTGCATTGCCGGTGAAGCGCGCCGCAAGCTGGTGGATTTTGGTTATTGGTATTGTCCGGATGGACGCGATGCGCAAACGCAAAGCCAGTTCGAATCGGTTGAGGTGAAACCGCAGGCGCTGGAGTGGTTGTTCTGCGTGGCGGCGGGCTTTCCCTTCAACGTCAGTTGTGACAATCTCGAAGGCGATTGTGAGCCAGATCGCATTGCGTTTCAGCGCAAGGTTCATGCGCAGGTGATGACGTATCTGGAGCAGGGCATTCCGATGCGACCGGCCCGTTTCATTGATGCGCTGACGAATTATTACGGCACGCCGGCACTGACGGCGGCACAATTCCCCTGGCCGGAAGATCTGTAATCCGCGAAGGTTATAAGAAGAGAGGAAGAGATGATCGTAGAATTTGAAACCCGAATTCTGGCCCTGATTGACGATATGGTCGATCACGCCAGCGATGACGAGTTGTTTGCGGGCGGCTATCTGCGTGGTCATCTGACCCTGGCAGTGGCGGAGATTGAGCTGAGCGGTGAACACACGCCGGAAGCGCTGCAAACCCACGTTACCAACAGCCTGCAAAAAGCCATTGCTGCCGGTGAATTGTCGCCACGCGATCAGGCGCTGGTCACCGGCATGTGGGACAATCTGTTCCTGCAGGCACGCCAAACCGCTTAACGTCTCGGGGCGATCGCTCGCCCCGCAGATTATCGACCCGCTTTTTTGCCCTTCAGCAGCTTTCGTACCCAGTAGCGATTCGGATTCATCGCCGCCAGCGTGGCTGCATCCAGCGGTTGCGGCTCGCCGCTCATCTGCGCTGCCAGCACTTCGGCTGCCAGCGGTGCGCTGCACAAGCCACGCGAACCTAGTGCTCCCAACACAAACAAACCGTTATGTACCGGCGCATCGGACACGTTTGCAGTACGCGCACGCTGTTCCGGCAAGTCGGCATACTGCGCCAGGGTAGCGTCATAATCTGGCACGCTGCCGCTCATTGGCAGATGATCGCGCGTGGCACAGCGTACGCCATTGCGCGCCTGGTTATCTGACACATCAACCTGCAGCGGCCATTGGCTTTCTGGCAAACAGTTGATCAGCCGCTGGCGATTTTCCTGTTGATCGTCGGCGCGGAAATCCGTCGCGGTATCGCCGCGATGATAGCTGGCACCGATGCAATGGGTGGCAAAGTTCGGGCTGACCGGCGTGAGATAGCCGTCGTAGCACAGCACGGTGCGCAGCACGCCTAATGACGGATTGGTCGGCGCGTGGCTCACCTGTCCCGCCACCGCGTAGACCGGCAGCATTTTGCTTTGCTCGAGTTCCAGCAACGCGTGACCATTTGCCAGTACCACTTGGGGATGCTGCACCGGCGGCTGCTGGCTAAAGTGCAACGTCCAGTGATCTTCATCGTGTGTTAACTGCGTGACGCGATGCAGCCAGTGAAGGCGTAATCCCAGTGATTGCGCGTATTCCAGCAAATTGCTGGTTAGCTGAGAAGGCGACAGC
Source organism: Pantoea sp. CTOTU49201 (assembly GCF_032054795.1). Taxonomy (NCBI): domain Bacteria; kingdom Pseudomonadati; phylum Pseudomonadota; class Gammaproteobacteria; order Enterobacterales; family Erwiniaceae; genus Pantoea; species Pantoea sp. CTOTU49201. Next base: position 3,088 of record NZ_DAMBSA010000090.1, on the reverse strand, counting down.
CAGCCGCCTTGCGGATAGAAAATCCCACCGACGGCGAGCTCGACGCCCGCCAGCTGTTGCGCTTCTTCTTTATTAACGCCGTACGCGATGTCATGCGGCAGTTCCATGTTGAGCATCTGCGCGATTTTCTCCGCGCTTTTGCTATCCCAGCCCAGCTGCAACACACCGCTCCAGTCATGCTCAAACTCCACTGGCAGCCGATCGTACAGACGTCGGGCAAAACCAAAAGCCGCCGGGAAGAAGGAGGCCAGCGCGGGATCGTGCTGGTTCAGCAGCGGATAGAGCGCGCCCTGACGATTGCCGGATGCGCCCAGCGCGGGCGCATCATCCGCGCAATAGAGCGTCACGCGCCAACCGCGTCGCAACAGTGCCAGCGCCAATACTGCACTGGCGACGCCGCCGCCTATCAGCGCCAAATCTTGGCTGCTGGCCGGCGGGCGCGCATACCACGGCTGGCTGTGCGGCAATTCTGCAGCCTGTTCCATTACGCCGACCAGCATTTCACGCTTGTGACCAAAGCCTTTGCGCTTCTGCATGCTGAAACCGGCGTCCTGCAACCCGCGCCGTACAAACCCCGACGCGGTGAAGGTCGCCAGCGTGCCGCCCGGACGGGCGAGGCGTGCCATCGCGGCGAACAGCTCTGGCGTCCACATCTCCGGATTTTTCGCCGGTGCGAAGCCATCAAGGAACCATGCATCCACCTGACGATTAAGACTGTCATCAAAGGTGTGAATTAGCGCGTTAATATCACCAAGCCAGAGATCCAGCGTGACTTCGCCGCCGTTAAACAGCAGGCGCTGACAGCCCGGCAACGCCTGCGGCCACTGCTGTTGCAGCTGTTCGGCCAACGGCTGCAGCTCTGGCCAATGGGCATGTGCGGCAGCAAGATCGGCGTGCGTCAGCGGAAATTTCTCGCAGCTGATAAAGTGCAGACGCTGCAAAGTGGCGTTGGGTTGCTCATTACGGAAGCGATCGAAGGCTTGCCACAGGGTGAGAAAGTTCAGACCAGTCCCAAAACCGCTCTCGGCGACAATAAATAAATCGCGCGCATGTTCGGCAAAACGGTGTGGAATGTGGTTGCCAGCGAGGAACACATAGCGCGTTTCCTCCAGTCCATTATCGTTGGAGAAATAGACGTCGCCGAACGCTCGGGAAACAGGTGTACCCTGTTCATTCCAGTTTATTTGGGCGTGTTCAACCGGGGTTAATTTCACGGGGAAAGGCTCATATTTCAGGCAGTGGCGCGAGTTTAGCGATAGACGTCACATGACGCAAATTTACAAAAGGAAATGGCTGATCGGACTTGTTCGGCTTACAACTGTACGCTAGAGTGCACGTCATCCAAATATGTGGAACGAGGATTATTGAATGAAACGTGCAGTGATTACTGGCCTGGGTATTGTTTCCAGCATTGGTAATAACCAGCAAGAAGTGCTGGCTTCTCTGCGTGAAGGCCGTTCCGGTATTACTTTCTCTGAAGAGATGAGAGATGCCGGTATGCGCAGCCACGTATGGGGCAACGTCAAACTGGATACCAACGGGCTCATCGATCGCAAAATCGTGCGTTTTATGAGTGATGCCTCTATTTATGCTTACCTTTCCATGGCCGAAGCGATCAAAGATTCTGGCCTGACTGAAGAGCAGTATCAGCAGAATCCACGTGTCGGTTTGATTGCCGGTTCTGGCGGCGGTTCTCCGCGTTATCAGGTGTTTGGTGCTGACGCGATGCGTAGCCCACGCGGCCTGAAAGCGGTCGGTCCTTATGTGGTGACCAAAGCGATGGGTTCAGGCGTTTCTGCTTGCCTGGCAACCCCGTTCAAAATTCACGGCGTGAACTACTCCATCAGTTCAGCCTGTGCCACTTCTGCACACTGCATCGGTAACGCGGTTGAGCAGATTCAGCTGGGCAAACAGGACATCGTATTTGCTGGCGGCGGCGAAGAGCTGAGCTGGGAAATGGCCTGTGAGTTCGATGCGATGGGCGCACTGTCGACCAAATACAACGAAACGCCAGAAAAAGCCTCACGTACTTACGATGCCAACCGTGACGGTTTCGTCATCGCCGGCGGCGGCGGTATGGTGGTGGTTGAAGAGCTGGAACACGCTCTGGCACGTGGTGCACACATCTACGCTGAGATCGTTGGCTACGGCGCAACCTCAGATGGCGCAGATATGGTGGCTCCTTCAGGCGAAGGCGCAGTGCGCTGCATGAAGATGGCGATGCAAGGTCTCGATACCCCAATCGATTACCTCAACACCCACGGCACCTCTACGCCGGTTGGTGATGTGAAAGAGCTGGGTGCGATTCGCGAAGTGTTCGGTGATAACTGCCCATCACTGTCTGCTACCAAAGCCATGACCGGTCACTCACTGGGTGCGGCGGGCGTGCAGGAAGCGATCTACACCTTGCTGATGCTGGAGCACGGTTTCATCGCACCAAGCATCAACGTGGAAGAGCTGGATGAAGCGGGTAAAGGTCTGAACATCGTGACCAAGCCAACTGAAAAAGCGCTGACCACCGTGATGTCGAACAGCTTCGGTTTTGGCGGTACCAACGCCACTCTTACCATGCGTAAATTGCCAGCATAATCCCGTAGGGTCGCCATTCATGGCGACCTAATTATGCCAGCAGTATCTCAAGGGCCAGCTTGTCTGGCCTTTGTTGTTTTTGACAATCCACCTTCAGCTTGCCTACACTCTCACTCCATCCGAAACAAAATTATCACTTCACACTAACGTGAACCAAATATCCCGTTTCTGTTTTGGCAGCAAGCGCGTGTCTGGTTAGTACAAGGAGTTCGACCCATCATGACCACGACTGCTGACGCGCAGACGCAATCCGTTATGCCGCTGGCCTGCACCTCATTTGCGGTGTTCCTCACTTATCTGACCGCTGGCCTCGCGCTGCCGGTGATCCCGCTGTATGTCCATCATGAACTCGGCATGAGTAACCTGATGGTTGGCGTGGCGGTGGGGATTCAGTTCTTTGCCACGTTATTAACGCGCAGCTTTGCCGGACGTCGTGCCGATCAGCACGGTGCGAAACTCACCACCCAGCACGGCATGCTGGCTATCGCGCTGGTGGGTG
>NZ_DAMBSA010000089.1:4375-13097 GCF_032054795.1 Pantoea sp. CTOTU49201 | reverse complement strand
CTTGCTGCTGTTCTACATCTATCGCACCGCTTTCAGCTTCTGGGATATGCCCGCGGCGGCGGCAATGACGGTGGTGCTGTTAGTGATCCTCGCCGCGATTGCACTGCTTAAATTCAACCTGCTGGACAAGCGAGCCCATTACCAATGAAGCCGACAATCACGTTTGGTCGCCTGTGTCTGAATACGGCTATTGGGCTTGCCGCTTTGCTGTGGTTTTTACCGATTCTGGTGGCGTTTTGGGTGGCGATTCATCAGGCATCCGATCAGGCGAGCTTTTCGCTTTTTTCGCCGCTGACCTTGCAGAACTTCGTGAATGCCTGGCACGCCGCGCCCTTTGGTCGCTACTTCCTCAATACCAGTTTGCTGGTGCTGATGATTGTGGTGGTGCAGCTGATTCTGGCGACCATGGCCGCTTACGCATTAGTGCGCTTCCGCCTGAAATTCTCGGGCGCGATCTTCGCGCTGATTCTGCTGCAGCTGATGATCAGCCCAGATGTGCTGATTCTGAATAACTATAAAACCATTGGCGCGCTGGGTTTTCGCGATACGCTGACCGGCATCGCGCTGCCGTATTTCTCCTCGGCATTCGCCATCTTTCTGCTGCGCCAGACATTTAAAAGTATTCCGCTGGTGCTGGAAGAGGCGGCGATTGTCGAAGGTGCCAGCCGCTTTTACATTCTGCGCAAGATCTACATCCCGCTGGCGAAGCCGATTTATGTGGCGTTTGCGCTGGTGTCGATCAGCTTCCACTGGAATGATTTCCTCTGGCCGCTGGTGATTACCGATTCCGTCAACGTGCGGCCGCTTACCGTTGGTTTGCAACTGTTCTCGGCGCCAGAGCAGGGCGTGCAATGGGCGTTGATTGGTGCAGCTACCTTGATGACCACCTTGCCGCTGTTGGTGCTGTTCCTGATTTTCCAGCGTCAGTTTATTCAATCGTTTATGCGTGCCGGTATTCGCTAAGGAGTGCTTTTCGTGTCTTATCCGCATCCGCTGACTGAATTACAGCGTGAACTGCTGGGCGATGTCGCCGAGCTCTATGCCTTACCTGATGTGCGTTCCGCACCGCTGAGTAGCACGCTGCGTTTTGGTTTGATTGCCGATCCTCAATATGCCGACATCGACGCCGATATTGCGAAAAATCTCTACTATCGTCATGCACTGCGCAAGTTACCGCAGGCGATTGAGGTGTTAAATCAGCAGCCGCTGGATTTTGTCGTTACGCTGGGGGATTTAGTTGATCGCGATTGGAGCAGCTACGCGGCGATATTGCCGATATACGATCGCCTCGAACATCCGCATGCGGTGGTGTTGGGCAATCACGATGCGCAGACCATCGCGCAGCATCTCAACGAAGCCGCCGCGCTGCCGAAAAGCTATTACGCCTTTGGATTACAGGGCTGGCGTTTTATTGTTTATGACGGCAACGACATCAGCCTCTATTGCAACTCTCAGAACGGTGACGATCGTGCACAGGCGGAGGCGATGCTGGTGGATCTGACCGAGCGTCAGCAGCCGCAGGCGAAACCGTGGAACGGTGCGGTAGGCACCCAGCAGCTGGCATGGATTGAGCAGCAGCTGCAACAGGCCCAACATCAAGGGGAGAAAGTGGTGGTGTTTGGCCATTATCCGCTGGCGCCGCACAACAGCCACAACTTACTCAACGGCAGCACGCTGGCAGATCTGCTTTCTAGTTACAACATACAATGCTGTTTCTCTGGACACGATCACCGCGGCGGCTTTGCGCGCATCGGTCAAACAGGCTTTTACACGCTCAAAGGCATGCTGGATGGGGCTGATGAGGTGCCATTTGCGGTGGTTGAAATTGAGGGCGATGAAGTACGCGTGAAAGAATACGGTGTAGGGTCGCAATTCATGGCGACCGCTCAAGATGATATCGGCATTTGCCCGCGCTGACGAAGAATCGCAATCTCTTCGGCGCGCTGCAGCAACTGCTGCAAATCATCTTCATCAATATCCAGCACTTCACCGCTTTCCAGCGCCTGATGCAGGTCTTCACGCGTAATCGGAACGTCGATCACCACAGGCGGTGCTTTGATTTCAGTTGCCGCCAGCGGATGCGGGTAACGACGTCCGGCAAGATTATTAAACACCAACGCCAGCAGCGCCAGACAAACCGAGTTCAACAATACCGGCGTTAAAATAAAGTGGTAACCCAGCTGCTGGACGCCGTTACCGCCTAAAATCGCGGTCAGCGCTACCGCGCCGCTCGGTGGATGCAGGCAGCGCAGTTGAAACATTAGCGCAATGGTCAAACAGGCCGCGATGCCGCACGCCAATGCAGCATGGGGAACCCACAATGCGGTGGTAACACCGACAACGCCCGCCACCAGATTGCCACCGACAATTGACCACGGCTGCGCCAGCGGACTGTTCGGCAGACCAAACAGCAACACCGCCGAAGCGCCCATTGGCGCGACAAACCACAGATTCACTTCGCCCAGCAGCCAGTGACTGGTCAGGCTGGTAATCATTAAACCCAATCCCGCGCCAATGCTGGCGATGACCATCTGCTTTTTGCCTCCCGGTAACGGATGGGGCCAAAGGCGGGCCAGAAAGGTGCGCACGGATGTTATCCACGTCACCGATGGCTGATTTGTCATGAGGGAATCACTCTGTCATAAGAAAAAACGATGGGTGCGAATTGTCGCTGATCGATCCGCTGACAACAACCACATTGTTAGTGTGCTGTTATATCGTGGTAAGAGAAATGCTGATGATTGTCGCGATGCTTAACCAACGCCTAAGGTTGCTGTATAGTCCGTTTTTTTTCGGAGGAACCATGCTGCCTAACTCATCCACACGCCTGAACAAATACATCAGCGAGAGCGGGATCTGCTCACGCCGCGATGCCGATCGTTACATCGAACAAGGCAACGTTTTCATTAACGGTAAACGCGCTGCCGTCGGTGCGCAGGTGTTTGCGGGGGATGAAGTCAAAGTGAACGGGCAGCTGATTGAGCCGCGAGACGAAGAAGATTTAGTGCTGATTGCGCTGAACAAACCGGTTGGCATCATCACCACCATGGAAGAGGGGGAGCGCGACAACATTGGTGATTTCGTCAATCACAGCAAACGCGTGTTCCCGATTGGTCGTCTGGATAAAGATTCTCAGGGGCTGATTTTCCTCACCAACCACGGCGATCTGGTGAATAAAATCCTGCGTGCCGGTAATAACCACGAAAAAGAGTATGTGGTCACCGTCGATAAGCCGATCACCGATGAATTTATTGCCGGAATGGGCGCGGGCGTACCGATGCTCGGCACCGTGACCAAGAAGTGCAAAGTTAAAAAAGAGTCGACCTTTGTCTTCCGCATTATTCTGGTTCAGGGGCTGAATCGTCAAATTCGTCGCATGACCAAGCACTTCGGTTTTGAAGTCACCAAGCTTGAACGTACGCGCATCATGAACGTCAGTCTGAAAGGGATTCCGCTCGGCGAGTGGCGCGATTTAACCGATGACGAGCTGATCGACCTGTTCAAACTGATTGAAGACTCTTCATCGGAAGATCAAAAAACGCAGAAGACGCAGGCTAAGAAGAAACCGGCCAGCGCCGCGAAAAAGCCCGCTGCCGGAGCTAAGCCGGGTGAGAAAGCGGGTGCAAAACCCGCTAATCGCCAGCGTTTCGCGCAGCCGGGTCGTAAGAAGAAAGGGCGTTAATTTTTAATTCCCCGCGCAGAGCGCGCGGGGAAAAGCCGTTACTTGTCGTTGCCAAACCCTTGCTTCTTCAGCGCGTCCAGCACGTGCGGGAAGTAAATCTTGTGATAATAACCGCTGACGCTTTCGCTCCAGCTCTCGCCATCATCACGACCGGTATTTTTCCAGTGCTGCACCATTTCCTGATTGTAGGCGGCGATGTGCTGCTCCAGTCCATCACGCTGATAGCGCTCTTCATGACGGAAGGTTGCCAGCGGCAGACGCGGCTTCTGATGCGCAGGCTGATCGACATGGCCGATCACCACGCCCGCCACCGGGAAGGTGTATTCCGGTAAATCCAGCAAGCTGATTAATGCCTGCGGATCGCGACGAATACCGCCAATCGGCACAATGCCCAAACCTTCCGCGCGCGCCGCCGCCATGATCGAACCCAACGCAATCCCCACGTCAGTTGAGCCCGACACAATGCTTTCGATGCTCTGCTGGGCGATCTGCTCGCGGTCAATCGCGTTCATCGCCAAGCGCGATTTATGCATATCCAGCACCAGGGTAATAAACACCGGCGCTTTGGCAATCCACGGTTGGCCGCCGGCAATCTGTGAGATTTGCGCGCGTTTCTCAGCATCGCGCGTCACCATCAAAGAGACCTGCTGCGAGTTCACCGAGGTTGGCGCGCGATACGCGGCCGAAATGATGCGATCCAGCACCGCATCCTCAACGGGAAGGTCGGTAAAACTGCGATCGCTTTTATGACTGGTGAAAATATCGATTAATGAACTCATGGATCCTCCTGATTGGGAGGCGAGAGCGTAACAGAAGAGGAATAGATGTGACTTAACCGTTGTTGCCGTGGCTAACTACTTCTTTTGAATAAGCAAAGTGCGGAATGCGATAAGCGGTGAGACCGGTGCAAAATGCACCGGCTAAGCAACTTTGGCTGCAGCGACTGCCGGATGAATGCTGCGATCTGGTCCGCTGAGCATCACCGGTTTACCGGAACGTAATCCGCGCTGGAATTGGGTCATGCGTTCATGGCTAATCCCGGCACCGCACCACAACAGGTGATGATCGTGACGGCTTTCTGAACCGTACAACATCGGTTGTGAGGTTTGATCGACATCGACGCAGAATCCTTGTCCGGTAAGGCGAATGGCTTCCAGCCACACTTCCGTCTCATCGCCGGTGCTGACCACTTCAAGCAACAGCGGCATCTGCTGCTGACGGGCTGACGCGCGTTTTACGCAGTCGCTGTGATGCACGATCGCCTCATGGAAGCGCGTTAACCGACGCGATGCGCCGCGACGTGTATCATCACGCAGCCAGCGATTAAGCGGTTTCATCAGCACGTTGACGAAATCATCGCTGCTATAATCGCCCGCCAGATTGCGCACGGTACGCGCCAGTTCGCGGTCAGAACCCAGCTCCAGTTGACGTAACAGATCGCCACGGCGTGCCACCCAACCAGACGACGAGTAATCGAGCCCGCAGTGTCTGCCTTGATAGATTTGCCACAGCGTGGCGCCACCGGCGGTTAATGCCATCATGGCGAGCACTTCATCAACCTGATGTCGGCTCCAATCCTTATTGACGTGATTCTCAGAAATTAATCCACCGCGCAACCAGCGACGTAAATTGGCACGGTTGGCACCGGTAATGGCGCAAACGGTTTCAGTTGAATAAAAGTTCATTACGAGCCCTCAGATTGAGGGTGAATGGCCGTGGGTGCTAATCCAGGATGAGCCACCATCCTGAACCTTATCTGTATGGATTACCAGTATCTTTACTTAAATGTGCATAAATAACCGACAAAGCGCAGCGGTAAAAACACGCACCAAAATAGTGCGTATTGGCTATTACCAATCACCAGCTAGCCTAAGGAGAAAATAGCATTATGGATAAAAAATGGCTGTGATAATTTTTATTTCACACGCCAGATAACAGGCGTCATACAACATTATTTTATTGTTTCCAGGGATATTAAGAATGAAAAATCACCGCCTGGCAGGTCTGTTATTGGCTTCTTTATCACTATTATCAGGAATGGCACATGCCGAAGATCAACCGATTCCGTCGCTGGCGGGTAAACGTATTGGCATCACCGTCGCGGGTACCGATCACTACTGGGATTTGAAAGCTTATCAGGGACAAATAGATGAGGTGAAGCGCCTTGGCGGAACGCCGATTGCGCTGGATGGCGGGCGTAAAGAGTCGCAGCAAATTGCGCAGATTCAAACGCTTATTGCGCAAAAGCCGGATGCCATTATTGAAACGCTCGGCACGGCGTCGGTGCTGGAACCCTGGCTGAAAAAAATCCGCGAAGCGGGAATTCCATTATTTACTGTTGATACCGCCAGCCCATCCAGTATTAACGTCACTACATCGGATAACTTTTATATTGGCGAACAGTTAGCATTAAAACTGGTAAATGACCTGCGCGGCGAAGGCAATATTTTGGTATTTAACGGTTTCTATGGCGTGCCGGTGGTAGCAATGCGCTACGACCAGTTAAAAGCCGTGCTGAAGTGGTATCCGAAAATTAAAATTATCCAACCTGAATTGCGCGATGTCATCCCGAATACCGTGCAGGATGCGTATGCGCAAATCAGTCAATTACTGAATAAATATCCGAAAGGTTCAGTACAGGCGATTTGGGCGGCGTGGGATGTGCCGCAAATCGGCGCCACGCAGGCGGTAGATGCTGCCGGACGCAATGAAATCAAAACGTACGCGGTGGATGGCAGCCCGGATGTGGTGTCGCTGGTTAAAGATCCCAAATCCAGCGCGGCAGCGGTGGTGGCGCAGCAGCCGTATGTGATTGGCCAAACGGCGGTGCAGAACGTGGCGAAATACCTCGCTGGCGATCGTTCGTTGCCGCCTGCAACCTATGTGCCGTCGATTCTGGTGACCAAAGAGAACGCTGCCGAAGCGCAGAAAACCCTGGGTCAAACGGATGGCAAATAACGCGCCGCTGTTGCAACTGCACGCCATCAGCAAAGCCTTTGATGGCGTGCCTGCGCTGCAATCGGTGTCGCTCAGCGTGCATGCCGGTGAAGTTCTCGGCCTGATTGGCCATAACGGTGCGGGAAAATCGACGCTGATCAAAGTGTTAGGCGGCATTCACGCCGCCGATCGCGGCAGCATCGAGCTGGATGGTCAGCCGCTTGCATTGTCTACGCCCGCGCAGGCGCAGCGCCAGGGCATCGCCATCGTGCATCAGGAGCGACTGTTGCCCGGCTCGCTGACGGTGGCAGAAGCGCTGTGGCTCGGCAACGAACCGCGCTTAGCCGGTACGCCGTTTATCCTGCGACGTCGTATGCGCCAGCAGACAGAGCAGCAGTTGCAGCAGCACTTTGGTTTGCAACTCGATCCTGATGCGTTGATCGCTACGCTGAGCGTGGCGGAGCAGCAACTGGTGCAAATCTGCCGCGTGCTGCAAAACGCGCCGCGCGTGGTGGTGCTGGATGAACCGACCGCCGCGCTGGCGCGCCATGAAGTGCATGCGCTATTCCGGGTGATTGAACGCATGCGCCAGCAGGGCATCGCGCTGATATATGTTTCGCACTATCTCGATGAAATTCAGGAGCTATGCCAACGCGTCACGGTGCTGCGTGACGGTAAAGACGTGGCGCAGTTCAACGCAGATCAGCTATCACCGGCGGCACTGATCGCTGCGATGGTAGGCGATGCGCGTCATGAACTGGCACCGCGTCAGTCGCGCCGCGCCGGTGCGCAAGTGCTGCAGGTTACTGCGCTCAGCGCGCCCGGCAGTTTTCACAGTGTGTCATTCACCGGCCGACAAGGCGAAATCATCGGCATCACCGGCTTGTTAGGTTCCGGCGGTAAAGCGCTGATTCGCACGCTGTTCGGGCTGGAAAACGGCGTCAGCGGCAAGGTTACGCTGGGCGAAGTGAGCGGCGTGCCGGCTTCACCGCATGCCGCAGTGAAACGCGGTATCGCCTTTGTACCGGAGGATCGCCGCGCCAACGGCGTCGCGCTGGATCTGTCTCTGCGTGACAATGTCAGCTTAACCACGGTGCAGCGCTTGTTACGCTGGGGCGGCGTATCGCGCCAGGCGGAGAGCACATTGGTGGCGAAGAACATCCAGCAGCTGGATATCCGCACGCCGGGGCAGCTGGCGGTGCTACGCCAGCTTTCGGGCGGCAACCAACAGAAAGCGGTGTTGGCAAAGTGGTTAAACACCGGTGCGCGTCTGTATCTGCTGGATGAGCCCACGGTGGGCGTTGATATTGCTGCCAAGGCGGCGATTTATCACACGCTGCAGCAGCTGGCTGATGATGGCGCACTGATTCTGGTGTTCTCCACCGATTTACTCGAACTGCAAACGCTGGCCGATCGCATTATGGTGCTGGCGCGCGGCGAACATGTCGCCACGCTGGAGGCACAGCACACCAGCCATCAGGAAATTCTCTCCTGGGCTTCGGGCACCGGCGCGTTAACGGAGCGTGCTTCATGAGTGATGTTACCCATTCTGCAACGCTTGCAGTGCCACGCAGTGTGCGCGGTCAGCAGTGGCTGCAACACGTTTCGTTGCTGATTATTGTGCTGGTTTTAGCCGTCTTTGCCTGGCTGTCGCCGATTTTCCTTACGATGATGAATCTTGGCAACGTGCTGCAGCAAACCGCGGTGGTTGGCACGCTGGCGCTGGGCTTAACGCTGGTTTTGAGCGGCGGCGGCTTGCAGGGCATTACCGGCGGCATTGATCTGTCGATCGCCGCCAACCTTGGCCTAAGTGCGGCGGTGTTTGCCAGCCAGCTCAACGCCGGGCAGCCCATCGCGATTGCGCTGCTGCTGACGCTGTTAACCGGCGCGGCTGTGGGTTTGTTTAACGCGCTGGCGATTGTCTGGCTGGGGATTTTGCCGCTGCTGGCGACGCTCACCAGCATGAATATCGCTATCGGCCTGGAAATGGTGCTGACCAGCAACGCCTCGGTGTCAGCCAGCAGCGATCTTCAAAATCTGTTGTTAAGCAACGGTCCGTTAGCGGTGTCGTGGCTAGGCTGGTCGTTTCTGCTGCTGGCGTTT
>NZ_DAMBSA010000089.1:0-4365 GCF_032054795.1 Pantoea sp. CTOTU49201 | reverse complement strand
TGAGCCGCCTGACGTCCTTTGGTCTGCGCTTGCAGGCGGTGGGCAGCCATCCGCAGGCAGCGAATGCGGCGGGCATCGGCGTCAAACGCTATCAGGGTTTGAGCTACGTGTTGTGTGGCGTCAGCGCGGCTATCGCGGCGATTGCGTCGGTGTCGCTATTAAGCGGCAGTTCACCTGGCGCCAACGACAATCTGTTGATGGTGATCGCGGCCGCGCTGTTGGGCGTGGTGTTTTCCCGTCGTCTGGTGCCGACACTCGGCGGCGCACTGATCAGCGCACTGTTCTTAAGCCTGATAGCCAACGGCTTTCAGCTGATCAATGTCTCAAGTTACTGGATAAACGGCGTCGAAGGCGTGTTGATCCTGTTAGTGGTGGCGTTAACCGCGCTGTTACGTCGTCGCCAGTCAAGGAGAACACAAGGTGTCTGACTCTCTGTTATCAGCTGTCGCGCCACGCCCGCGCCAGGCCAGCTGGCTGCGCGCCACCATCGTGCTGACCTTTGTGGCGCTGCTCGTGTTCTTTATTGTCGCGGCGCCCGCTTTTGCCACTGTCTCCAATATTCGCAGTGTGTTGCTGAATAACGTCGCACCACTGGCGATTGTCGCCCTGGCGATGACGTTGGTGACACGCATTGGCGCGATTGATCTCTCGGTGGGCACGGCGATCGATATTGCCTGTCTGGTTTTGGTGACACTGGTGCTGCATCAGGTCAGTTTGCCAGTGGCGCTGACCGCGGCATTAATTGCTGCGCTGCTGGTTGGCGTGTTTAACGCCTTTTTGGTGACACAGTTAGGCGTGGAGCCTTTTCTCGCCACGCTTGGCACGCTGTTTATTGGACAAAGCGTGCAGCAGCTGTCGTCAAACGGCGGGCAACCGGTGTATCTGCTGAGCCAGAAACTGCCCGACGGATTTTCGGCTATAGGTCACGGCGCGCTGCTCGGCATTCCGCTGCCGCTGTGGCTGTTGCTGCTGGTTGCGCTGGTGCTCTATCAGTTGCTGCATCGCAGCGCCACCGGCCGTTCGTTGCGGGTGATGGGCGAGCAGTACAGCGTCGCACAGCATTCGGGCGTGCCGGTGAAACGGCTCACTGCGCTGGCGTTTATTCTCGCGGCGTTGATTGCCGGTATCGTCGGTTTGATTTTGGCGGCCAACGTCAAAGCCTGGGTGCCGCTGTCGGGCAATGCCTATCTGCTGAATGCGATTGGTGCCAGTTTTATTGGCGCGACCTTCGCGCCGTCTCGTCGGCCTAACGTGTTGGGCACGCTGCTTGGCGTGGTGCTGCTGAGCTTTATCGCCAACGGCTTGCTGCTGGTCGGCTGGAATTTTTACTGGCAACAGGTCGCCACCGGCGGATTAATTTTCATTGTGCTGGCCGTCGGGGCTCTGCGTGCGCGTCGTCATAGCTGAGAGAGGTCAAAGATGAGCCGGGCACCGTTTTTACTGTTTGGTTTTATGATGAATGTGCCGGGCCACATCTCCGCAGGATTGTGGCGGCATCCGCAGGATCAGGCCCATCGCTATACCGAACTGCGTTACTGGACCGAAATTGCCCAACAGCTGGATCGCGCCGGGTTTGATGCGCTGTTCATCGCCGATGCGTTGGGTCAGCTGGATGTGTGGCAAAACAAGCCGGACGCGGCGCTGCGTCTGGCGACACAAATGCCGGTTAACGATCCGCTATTGCTGGTTTCTGCGATGGCAGCGGTGACGCAACATCTGGGCTTTGGCATCACCGTTTCCACCACCTACGAACAGCCGTATCTGCTGGCGCGCAAATTCACCACGCTTGATCACTTGAGCAACGGGCGTATCGCCTGGAATGTGGTGACGTCAATGCTGGATTCAGCGGCGCGTAATCTGGGGCTGATGCATCAAATCCCGCACGATGAACGCTACGATCGCGCGCAGGAGTTTCTCGATGTCACCGGCAAGCTGTGGGAAGGATCGTGGGAAGTGGACGCGGTGCGGCGTGATAAGCAGAACAGCGTGTATAGCGATCCGGCCAAAGTGCACGCTATTAAGCATGCCGGGCGCTGGTATCAGGTGCCGGATGCGCATCTGAGTGAGCCGAGTCCGCAGCACACGCCGGTGCTGTTTCAGGCGGGAACCTCCAGTCGCGGGGCGCAATTTGCTGCACGCAACGCGGAAGTGATATTTCTCGGCGGCGTTACGCCGCAGGCCATTGCTGCGGATATCCAGCGTATCCGCCAGTTAGCCGCAGCAGAAGGGCGCCATGCGGCTTCACTGCGTTTCGTCACGGCGATCACGGTGATCACCGCAGAGAGTGATGAGGCCGCGCAGGCTAAATATTGCGATTATCAGCAGTACATCAGCGAAGAGGCCGCGCTGGCGCTGTTCTCTGCGTGGACCGGTATCGACTGGTCACTGGAGGATTTGGATACGCCGCTGGCATTCCGCAAAACCGATGCCTGTCGCTCAGCTTTAGCCAGCCTGACGCGCATTGACGATCAAAAACGCTGGACGCTGCGTGATGCGGCGCGCTACATCGGCATTGGCGGCTTACATCCGCTGCTGATTGGCGGCCCGGAGAGTATCGCCGATCAGCTGGAACAGTTTGCCACGGAGTCGGGTGTTGATGGTTTCAATCTGGCGTGGGCGATTAGTCCCGGCAGCTTTGAGGATTTTATCCAGCATGTGATGCCGGTGCTGCGTAGCCGAGGGCTTATCCGCGAAACGCCTGCGCAAGCCGTAACGTTGCGCGAACGGTTGTTTGGTCAGCCGCGACTCACGGCTGACCATCCAGCGGCACGCTTTCGCCGCCATTAATTCCAGGCATGGCGCGGCGGCGGGGTGCCATTGAGGTAATAATTGCCAACGTGGTAATACTTCCAGCGCACCGGATCGTGCAACGTGTGGGTGCGCGCGTTGCGCCAGTGGCGATCGAGGTTGAACTCCTGCAGCGTTGCGCGCGTACCCGCCAGTTCGAACAGCTTGTTACCTGCCAGAATAGCGATTTCGGTGGTTAATACTTTGGCTTCAGCGGTAGCGACCGCTGCTGCAGCCACCGTGCTTTCATCGGGTTGCTGCAGCGCCAGATCAATCGCTTCGCCAGCGCGCCACAGCAAGGCTTCAGCGGCATGCAGGCGAATTTTCAAATCCCCGACTGCCGCCAGCGTAAAGTGATCATCGGATGCGCGCTCCTGGCCGCTATCAATCCACGGACGTGACCGCTCGCGCACAAAATGCAGCGTGTCTTCAATCGTGCCGCGCGCAATGCCCACATCCACCGCCGCCTGAATAATCTGCGAAATCGGACCGGCGGCAGTCGGGCGCTCAAACGCCTGATAAGCCGGGATCACGCGGGATAGTGGGGCGCGCACGTTCTCCAGCAGCACGGTGCCCGACGCCGTGGTGCGCTGACCAAAGCTCGACCAGTTGTTGATGATGGTCACGCCCGGCGTGTTGCGGTCCAGCACGATCAGATGCGCGCGATCCTGATCGTCGAGCGCCACTGCGTGAATCCGATGCGCCAGCAGCGCGCCGGTGGCATAAAATTTCTCGCCGTTGATCACCACGTCATCACCTTCACGCTGAAAACGCGTCTGGAAATCGGCGACGGTGCGCGAATTCTTCTCGGAGAAAGCGTTGCCCCAGCGCAAGCCAGCCAGCACTTCGCCCAGCAGTTCCCTCTTCTGCGCCTCGCTGCCATCCGCCACCAGATGCGCCACGCCGGCTAAATGGTTCTGCGGTAGTTGACCGAGTGCGGAATCTGCCGCCGAAATGATGGCGATGACTTTCGCCACCGTCACCCAGGATACGCCCGCGCCGCCATAGATTTTAGGGATCGCCATCGCCCACAAGCCACTTTGTGAGAACGCATCCAATTCGTTGAGCGGCAAGATGCCTTCGCGGTCGCGCAGTGCGGCGTCACGCGCAAACTCTGTGGCCAGACGTTGAGCAATTTCGATGGCTTCGGCATCATCACAAATGATATGCGCTGGTTCAGCAGGTAAGGGAACGGGGGCTTCAGGCTGTTGGGAATTGACCTTCAGGATGTGGGTTTGGCTGAGCGACATGAGAACTCCCGATAATGACGATGTAGGGAAAATATCTTCTCATGCGCTCAACGCGCGCCATATCTCAATTGCGGCTATGCATAGTGAAAAATAGTGTTAACACAACAGCTTACTGCGCGACTTTCACCACGGTTTTACCGAAGTTTTTGCCTTTCAGCATATCGAAAAACGCCTGCGGGGCATTTTCCAGCCCGTCGATCATGTGCTCGCGGTAGTGGATTTTTTGCTGCTCCACCAGCTGCGTCATCGCTTTGAGGAATTCAGGGTAACGATCGCCATAATCCTGGAAGATGATAAAGCCCTGCATGCGAATACGACGTTTGAGAAT
>NZ_DAMBSA010000088.1:11407-13178 GCF_032054795.1 Pantoea sp. CTOTU49201 | reverse complement strand
AGCGCAGGTAATGGGCGTCGGCACGCACGGCACCACGTACGGCGGCAACCCGCTGGCGGGCGCAGTCGCGGGCAAAGTGATGGAGTTGATCAACCAGCCAGCCTTTATGGCGGGCGTAACCGAGCGTCATCAATGGTTTGTTACTGCGTTGCAGGAACTTAACCAGCGTCTGCCGGTGTTTAAAGAAGTGCGCGGATTGGGGCTGCTGATTGGCGCGGTGCTAAACGACGATTTCGCCGGTAAAGCCAAACAGTTCAACCTCACTGCGGCCGAAGAGGGCGTGATGGTGCTGATTGCCGGCGCTAACGTGGTGCGTTTTGCGCCAGCGTTGAACATCAGCGAGCGTGAAGTAAAAGAAGGTCTGGCGCGCTTCGAACGTGCCTGTGAACGCGTGCTCAAAGGAGCCACATCATGATGGTGATTCGCCCCGTCGAACGTGACGATCTTTCGCAGTTGTTGTCGCTGGCGGGCAAAACCGGGGGCGGCTTAACCTCGCTGCCTGCGGATAGCGATACGCTCAAAGCCCGAATTGAGCGTTCGCTGCTCACCTGGCAAGGTGCGCTTCCGCCTGCCGAACAAGGCTATGTGTTTGTGCTGGCCGACAGCGAAGACAATCGCGCCGTCGGCATTTGCGCCATCGAAGCGGCGGTGGGTTTGCAGGATCCCTGGTACAACTTTCGCGTTGGCACGCAGGTGCACGCCTCGAAAGAACTGAATGTGTATGCTAGCCTACCGACGCTGTCGCTGAGCAACGATCATACCGGCAGCAGCGAGCTGTGCACGTTATTCCTCGATCCTGATTACCGCGATGGCAAAAACGGCCATCTGCTGTCGAAATCGCGTTTTCTGTTTATGGCTAATTTCCGCGACCGCTTTATGAAGCACGTGGTGGCGGAGATGCGTGGCGTCAGCGATGACAATGGCCAGTCGCCCTTCTGGGACAGTGTCGGCAGTCGCTTCTTCTCGATGGAGTTCAGCAAAGCCGATTTCCTCAGCGGCACCGGCCAGAAAGCCTTTATCGCCGAGCTGATGCCCAAACATCCGCTCTACATTCATTATCTGTCTGAAGCGGCGCAAAAAGTGATTGGCGAAGTTCATCCGAAAACCGCGCCAGCGCGTGCGGTGCTGGAGGCGGAAGGTTTCCGCTATCTCAACTATGTCGACATCTTCGACGGCGGCCCGACGCTGGAGTGCGAAATCGATCGCATCCGTGCCATTCGCAAGAGTCGCCAGTTAACCGCTGAGAGCGGTGCCGCCGATGAGAGCTGGCCGCTGTGTCTGGTGGCGAACGCCGATTACCAGCATTTCCGCGTGGCGCTGCTGCCGGTGGATATGGCATCTGGCACGGTAAAACTGACTGAAAGCCAGCGCGCGGCGCTGCACTGCAACATTGGCGATCAACTGCGTGTGGTCACGCTGTGTCGCGAGGAGAAAAAAGCATGACGCATTTTATTCATGGTCAATGGGTGACCGGTGGCGCTGACGCCCTGAGCAAACACAATCCGGTTACTGGCGAAACGCTGTGGCAGGGCAAAGCGGCATCGGCAGCACAAGTGGCTACGGCCTGTGAAGCGGCGCGCGCGGCGTTCCCGCAGTGGGCGAAAAAACCGTTTGCGGAACGACAGGCGCTGGTGGAAGGTTTTGCCCGTCTGCTCGAAAGCCATAAAACCGCGCTGGCGGAAACTATCGCCCAGGAAACCGGCAAGCCGCGCTGGGAAACGCTGACCGAAGTGCAGGCGATGATCAACAAAATCGCCATTTCGATTAAAGC
>NZ_DAMBSA010000088.1:0-11397 GCF_032054795.1 Pantoea sp. CTOTU49201 | reverse complement strand
AAGGCCTATCACAGCCGCACCGGCGAGCAGGCCGACGGCGAGAGCTCGTTGCGCCATCGTCCGCACGGCGTGCTGGCGGTATTTGGCCCGTATAATTTTCCTGGCCACCTGCCGAACGGCCATATCGTGCCGGCTCTGCTGGCGGGGAACTGCGTGGTGTTTAAGCCAAGCGAGCTGACGCCGCTGACGGCAGAAAAAACCGTGCAGTTGTGGGAGCAAGCCGGTTTACCAGCGGGCGTGATGGCGCTGCTGCAGGGCGGTCGTGAAACCGGCCAGGCGCTGGCGAATGCGGCACAAATTGATGGTCTGCTGTTTACCGGCAGCGCCGCCACCGGCTATCACCTGCACCGTCAGTTCGCCGGGCAGCCAGAAAAAATGCTGGCGCTGGAGATGGGCGGCAATAATGCGCTTATTGTCGAAGATCCGTCTGATCTTGATGGTGCGGTACATATCGCTATTCAGTCGGCCTTTATTACCGCCGGACAGCGTTGCACCTGTGCGCGACGTCTGCTGGTGAAGCGCGGCGCGGCGGGCGATGCCTTCCTGCAGCGTTTGGTTGAGGTCAGCGCGCGCTTGCAGCCTGGCGCGTGGAATGCCGAGCCGCAGCCGTTTATGGGCAGCGTGATTTCACCCGCCGCCGCCGGACATATTTTTGCCGCCTGGCAGCAGCAGGTGGAAAAGGGCGGAAAAGTGTTGCTCGGCATGCACTGGCCGGATCGCGACAGCGCCATTATCACGCCGGGCATCATTGATGTGACCGAAGTGAAAGAGTTAGCGGATGAAGAAGTCTTTGGTCCGCTGCTGCAGGTGATTCGCTACGACAGCTTCGAGCAGGCGATTGCCATCGCCAATAACACCCGCTATGGCTTGTCATGCGGCCTGATTTCGCCGCAGCGCGTGCAGTTTGATCAGCTGTTGCTGGAGGCGCGCGCCGGTATTGTTAACTGGAACAAACCGCTGACCGGTGCGGCCAGCACCGCACCCTTTGGTGGCATTGGCGCCTCGGGGAATCATCGTGCCAGCGCATGGTACGCCGCCGATTACTGTGCGTGGCCAATGGCGTCGCTGGAGAGTCCGAGCCTGGCGCTGCCGGGCAGTTTATCGCCGGGCCTCGATTTCTCCGCGCAGGGAGCGAAATAATGAAAGCGTTTGAAGCCAACTTTGATGGGCTGGTCGGCCTGACACATCACTACGCGGGATTGTCGTTTGGTAACGAAGCCTCGACGCGCAATCAGCTGCAGCCTTCGAACCCGCGTCTGGCGGCGAAGCAGGGCTTGCTGAAGATGAAAGCGCTTGCTGATATGGGTTACGTGCAGGGCGTGATCCCACCGCACGAGCGTCCTAATCTGCCGCTGCTGCGTCAACTTGGTTTTAGCGGCAGCGATGAGCAGGTGCTTGCGCAGGCAGCGAAGCACGCGCCGCAGCTGCTCTCGGCGGCCAGCTCCGCCTCGGCGATGTGGGTGGCCAATGCCGCCACGGTGTCGCCGTCGGCGGATAGCGCCGATGGTCGTGTGCATTTCACCGTTGCCAATCTGAATAACAAATTCCATCGCGCCATTGAGGCGCCGGAAACTGCCGATCTGCTGCGCGCGATTTTCCGTAACCCGCAGCACTTCAGCGTGCACGATGCGTTGCCGCAGGTGGCGCAGTTCGGTGATGAGGGCGCGGCCAATCACAATCGCTTCGGCAGTGATTACGGCGATGCGGGCGTACAGCTGTTTATTTATGGCCGGGATGGGCAGCAGCAGGGCGCAACACCGGCACGTTATCCGGCGCGCCAAACCCGGGAAGCCAGCGAAGCGGTGGCGCGTTTGCATCAGCTCGATGCGCAGCGCACGCTGTTTGCCCAGCAAAATCCAGCGGTGATCGATCAGGGCGTGTTCCATAACGATGTGATTGCGGTGAGCAATCAGCAGGTGCTGTTCTGCCATCAGGATGCCTTTGTTAATCAGCCGCAGTTGCTGAACGACCTCGCCGCGCGCTTTAGCGGTTTCCAGCCGATTGAAGTACCGCGCGATAAAGTATCGGTAACCGATGCGGTCAATACCTATCTGTTTAACAGCCAGTTATTGCAGCGCGCCGACGGCGATATGCTGCTGGTGCTGCCCGAAGAGTCGCGCCAGCATGCGGGCGTGTGGCGTTATCTCACCGAGCTGGTGGAGAGCGGCGGGCCGATTCGTGAACTGAAAGTGTTCGATCTGCGTGAAAGCATGTTTAACGGCGGTGGCCCGGCCTGTTTGCGTCTGCGCGTGGTGTTAACCGAAACCGAGCGTCAGGCGCTGAATCCGGCGGTGCTAATGAACGATCGTCTGTTTGCCACGCTCAACGATTGGGTGGATCGCCACTACCGCGATCGCCTAACCCAGGCCGATTTAGCCGACCCGCAACTGCTGCGTGAAGGGCGCACCGCGCTGGATGAGCTGACGAAGCTGCTAGACTTAGGCAGTGTCTACGCGTTTCAGCGTTAACGCCGGGGTGAGAGGTTCGCCCCACGTCGTTAAAAAGGAGTGAACATGCAGGATTTTTTACAGCAGACCTTGTCTGGTGAGCCGCCACAGCAAAGAGAGGGCAGCAACGATCATCTGAGTTGGCAATGGCATAACGAGGGACTTCTGTCCCTCACGCCGCACACGCCCACGCAGCAGGCGCTGGTGCTCTCTGCGGGCATTCACGGCAATGAAACCGCGCCGGTTGAGATTCTCAATCTGTTGCTGACGCCATTATTGAAAGGCGAGAAACCGCTGGCGGTGCGTTTGCTGGTGATTTTGGGTAATCCCGCCGCGTTGCGCAGCGGCAAGCGCTACCAGCAATATGATATCAACCGCCTGTTTGGTGGACGCTGGCAGCAGGTGGCCGATGTACCCGAAGCGCAGCGCGTGCTGCAGCTGGAGCAGGAGCTGGAGAGTTTCTGGCGCGCCTGTCTCGATCATGAAGTGCGCTGGCACCTCGATCTGCATACCGCGATCCGTGGCTCGTATCATGCGCGGTTTGGCGTGATGCCGCTGAATCCCAATCCGTGGCCTGAACAGTTTATGCACTGGCTGGCGGCGGCAGAAATGGAGGCGCTGGTGTTTCACCGTTCACCGGGCGGGACTTTCACCCATTACAGCTGCGAGCACCATAATGCGGCGAGCTGCACGCTGGAGCTCGGCAAAGCTTTGCCATTTGGTGAGAACGATTTGAGTCAGTTTAGCGGCGTGCAACGAGCGCTGGCGGCGTTGCTGTATGGCGAGGCGTTGCCGGAGGTGCGCGAGCAGCCGCGTCATTATCGCGTGGCGCAGCAGTTGACCCGCCACGGCGATAAGTTTGTGTTGCATATGGGACCAGAGACGCTGAACTTCACCGCTTTCCCGCAGGGCACGCTGCTGGCGGAAGAGGGCGACCGGCGCTACTACGTGCAGCAAGCGCGCGAGTATGTGCTGTTCCCCAATCCGAATGTCGCGCCGGGATTACGCGCCGGGCTGATGCTGGTGGAGGAGAATGAACAGACGCAGGCGCTGGCGTTGTGATCTTTATGTAGTTGGTCGCCATGAATGGCGACCCTACAATGGACGAGGTGCGTAACGGGATTAACCGCCGACATTTCCCTTCCTGAAAACCGACAATACCGTTACACTCCTCCTTAATTCCTGCGTTTTTCCCTTGATTGTCATAAACTTTTGCAATTCCTCACGCATTTCTTCTCTTTCTCTCCATGATTGCCTGATCTCTGTCTTTTATGCTTTCAGGGCTTTACTCAGCCTCTGAGTAGTTGACGTTCAGCGTCGTATGCTTGTTTCCGAAGACGCGACACAGGCTGTCGTCATTAAACTGATAAGTAAGGACAATATTATGCGTAAATTAACTTCTGTGTTCCTGGCTACCGCAATGGCTCTTGGTGCTGCAAATATCGTCCATGCAGCGGCAGACAACCTGACTCCGCCGCCAGCAGGCAGCGAAAAACCGATGCACAAGCCGCCGATGCGCCATCACGGTCTGGAGATGATGTTTAAAGGTCTGAACCTGACCGATGCGCAGAAAGCGCAGATCAAAACTATCCTGCGTGATGGCCACAAAGATATGAAACGCCCGTCGCTGGAAGAGCGTCGTGCTGACCATGCCATCATCGCTTCCGATACCTTTGACCGTGCGAAAGCCGAAGCGCAGGCTGAGAAGATGACGGCGAATGCCAAAGATCGTGCGCTGCAGATGATGGAAACCCAGAACAAGATCTACAACGTGCTGACACCAGAGCAGAAGAAACAGTACAACGCGAACTTTGAGAAGCGCTTAACCGAGAAAGGCCCGCACGATGGCAA
This sequence comes from Pantoea sp. CTOTU49201, assembly GCF_032054795.1. Taxonomy (NCBI): domain Bacteria; kingdom Pseudomonadati; phylum Pseudomonadota; class Gammaproteobacteria; order Enterobacterales; family Erwiniaceae; genus Pantoea; species Pantoea sp. CTOTU49201. Next base: position 7,099 of record NZ_DAMBSA010000088.1, on the reverse strand, counting down.
AATGACGCCACCGCCGGCTGATGCTGAATAAGTTCTTTCGCTAACTGAATAGAGACCGCCGGGGTTGTCCATCGCATCTGATGCTTTGGGCAACCTCGGCGGTTTTGTTTTTTACAGCTCGATCAGCGGGAACACGCCAGAAAGCAGTGGACGGCAGAGGATTTTATAGCCGTCATGATCGAAGCCGTGCGAGGCGCGCTGCAGCTGGCGTGCTTCGGCTTCACTGTTTACCGATCCCAGCCAGAACCAGTGATCGATCACATGAATTTGAGTGAGGTCTGTCCCCGTTTCCACCATGCCAACCGGGCCTTGCCACGGCCAGCACTGGATGCGCATCTGCTCTAACGCCGCATGCAAACGCTGCTGATGCTCAGCAACCGATTCGTTACCGCAGCAGGCACCGGCGCAGCGTTTCAGGGCGGCACGAAAACAGCCGCGCCCCTGACGCAACGATTCCAGGCCCAGCAAGCCGTGACACAAACGCTGCTCATCGGCGATGGCTTTAAGCTTCTCCAGCGCGGCAAAGCGACTGCGAAACAGGCCATAGAGATTGGGTGAGCGCGAGAAGTCGAGATCCTTGGCGTACACCACCTGTGGCGCACCGTCGCCCAGCTGCAGCGAACAGAGTTGGCGATTCTTACGCAGGCGCTTATTAAACAGCGGCTGTTGCGTTTTGATCATCTGCGCTTCCAGCAGCTGTGCGCCGACGTCGCCAGCGGTGGGGATCCAGGTGACGCGTCGCGCCTGACGCAGCATTTTGGCTTCATCCGGCGTGCGGAAATGCGCCATCACCCGACTGCGCAGGTTGACGCTTTTGCCGATGTACAGCGGCAGGTTTTCGCTTTCACCGTGAAAGGTATAAACGCCCGGCTGGTTGGGTAAACCTTCCAGCCACTGACGTAAATGTTCGGGGTATTGATAGATTGCTGCCGCATCGAAATCGAGGCGGTGGCTGGCTGCACGTCTGACCAAAGCACACTCCAATTACTGGTTGTCTATCCAGTGTATCAAACTGTACTTTTTCTCGCCACTTTAGGTTCCGATTTGAATTAGGTCGCCATGAATGGCGACCCTACGGTGATTTGGCGGGGGCGCATTTATGCGCACTTGCGTAACTTATGGTTTCCAGAAATCGTCGAACACGGTGATCGGCGGGCGACGTTTGTGTTCGGTTTTCAGATACCAGCCTTCGATGGTTTTTGCTGCGGCGGCATCAATGGTTTTGCCTTCCAGATAAGCATCGATTTGCTGATAAGTGACGCCGAGCGCCACTTCATCCTGCAAGCCGGGACGATCATCTTCCAAATCGGCGGTCGGATGTTTGAGATAGAGGTGCTCCGGGCAGCCCAGCGTTTTCAGCAGCTGTTTGCCCTGGCCTTTGTGCAGACGGAAGATCGGGTTGATGTCGCTGCCGCCGTCACCGTACTTGGTGAAGAAACCGGTGATCGCTTCTGCCGCATGGTCAGTACCGACCACCACGCCTTTGGTCATGCCAGCGATGCTGTATTGCGCTTTCATGCGCTCGCGCGCTTTTTCATTGCCACGCACGAAATCCGACACCGTGATACCTGCGTCTTTCAGCGCACGTTCGCTGGCCAGAATCGCTTCTTTGATGTTCACCACCAGCGTGCGATCCGGCTGGATAAACGCCAGCGCATCCTGACAATCCTGCTCATCGGCCTGCACGCCATACGGCAAACGCACGGCGATGAAGGTGTAATTGTTATCGCCGCTCTCTTCACGCAGTTCGCGAATCGCGGTCTGCGACAAGATGCCGGTCAGCGTCGAATCCTGGCCGCCGCTGATGCCGAGCACCAGCGTTTTCAAAAAGGGATGGGCTTTCAGGTAAGACTTCAGAAAATCAACGCTGACGCGGATCTCCTGCTGCGGGTCGATAACGGGTTTTACACCAAGGGCTTCAATGATTTCCTGTTGCAGTGACATGAACCTCTCCTCAAGTCAGTAGCCTGACGGCACAATGCGAATCATCTGCTAAAGCTAACGCCTCTCCCCACAAACAACAAGCCGCACGGCTTGTTGTCCAGGTTATTTGCTGGCAAATCAGGCGTTTTTTGCCTTCTGCACCAGCAAATTGAACGACACAATCGCCAGCATAAAGCAGCCAAAGATGGTGCCAGTCATGCTGGCCACCGAGGTGCCGCCCAGGCCGGTGATCGGCACGCTGATGGCACCAAAGGTGAACATGCACACGCCAATCACCGCCGAGGCGCTGCCCGCACGCTGGCCCTGGCTTTGCATCGCCAGCGAAGAAGCGGTGGTGGCGATTACGCCGTTACTGGCAATGGTGAAGAACAGCGCGACCAGCAGAACTGGCAGCGCTGCGCCTGTTAATCCCGCCAGCAGCAAACAGCTCGAAGCGACAAACGCCAGCGTCAGGCCGCCTTTCAGCACGCGGTATTCACCCCACAGCGGACAGAGGCGCGCACTGGTTTGTGATGCAATAATCAGGCCGAGCCCGTTGGCAGCGAAGCAGAAGCTGAAGGCTTGCGGTGTCAGGCCGTACAGCTGCTGTAGTACAAACGGCGACGCGCCGATGTAGGCAAACATGCCTGACATCATAAAACCTTGCGTCAGGCAGAAGCCCATAAACTGACGATGCGTGACGACCTGGCCCAGTGCCGCCCAGGTCGAAAAGATCGAACCCTGGCTGCGTCGCTCTGGCGGTAGGGTTTCATGTAATTTCCAGCGGGCGAGAAAGATCAACACGATGGCGATGCAGCCGAGCACCACAAAAATGCCGCGCCAGTTGAGCACCGTCATCAAGGCACCACCCAGCACCGGCGCACCAATTGGCGCTAAACCGTTGACCAGCATCAGCAATGCAAAGAAACGCGTCAGTTCATGACCGCTGTACATATCACGGGCAATCGCACGCGACAGCACCGCGCCGCCTGCGCCCGCCAGGCCTTCAAACAGACGTGCCACTAACAGCGAGTTGATATCTTTTGCCAGCGCACAGCCAATCGAGGCAATAAACAGCAGCACCAGCGATAACAGCAGCGGACGCAGGCGACCAAACTTGTCGCTCATCGGCCCAAACAGCAACTGACCGGCACCCAAACCGAGCAAGCCGGCGGTGAGACTCAGTTGCGCCGTGGCGGTTTCGGTGTGCAGATCGCGCGCCAGTTCCGGCAGCGCCGGCAGGTAAAGATCAATACAGAGTGGCCCGAGCGCAGCGAGCAGGCCCAGCGTGATGGCATAAACCAGCCGATTAGAAGGTGCAGGTGTCATTAATCCTCTGTCTTTATTCATTACTATAGGTATTTTTTCGCGGGTGATTATACGAACCGTAGCGCATCAACACAGCATTTTTACCAAATCCTAACGCTTCGGAATTTGGCTAAATTTATCCCATAAAGTTGATAAATCTGGGTTTATGTTCCAGGCTTACTTCACATGGACAAAAAAACGAGGAACAACAACATGAATAAAGTGATGGGATGTATCGCTGCCGCTATGACGCTGGCAGCCCTGTCTGGTTGTACGACTTATGACAAAGCTGAAAGCTACGTAACCAAGCCGGTTGTGAAGGATGTGAAGAAAGGCATGACGCGTGATCAGGTTCGCCAGATTGCCGGTCCAGCCTCCACAGAAATCACCATGGTTCACGCCCGCGGTACTTGCCAGACTTATGTGATTGGCGAGCGCGACGGCAAACCGCAGACCTATTTCGTTAGCTATAACGATACCGGTCGCGTCATGAACTATGGTTTCCAGAGCTGTAAAGACTACGATACCGATCCGCAAGCGGCTCAGTAATCGCAGCAGAATAAGAAACGGCCCGTCATTGACGGGCCGTTTTTCGTTGTGGCGCTTATAAACCGTAAGGACGCGGCACTTCGATATAATCACCGCCGATCTCGCGCTGATAGTAATGACCTTCCTGCACGTAATAGCGCTTGCCGTTGAAATCCAGCACGCGCATTCCGCCGCCCGGCGGGGCTTCAGGCGGCTGCACCACGACATAGGTGTCGCCCTGGCGCTGATAGTAGTTGCCGTTCAGCATGTAATAGGTCAGGCCTCCCAGCAAAACTGCGGTTGCCGCTTCCGGTAAGAAACGCAGCGGGCCGGGACCGCCCCAATGTGGACCTTCACCCCAATGCGGACCTGGACCGGGGCCCCAACCGCCGGGATGGGCGAAACTGATTGCTGGTGTTAATAAGGTTAACGCCAGCACCGAGGCGATAACTGTTTTCATCGGTGATTCTCCTGCTGTGACTGACAGCAGAATTGGCCTTCCTAAGCGAAAACTCAAGCGAAAAGCGGCTGATTTTTCCTCTGTTTACCATGCTTAACGCTTTCCTGACGCTAGCGCCATGATTGGGTGGAATTGGGGAGAACAGGGCATAAAAAAACGGCAGACCAATTGGCCTGCCGTTGTGGTATTGAGGAGTGTTAGCGGTGTGCCAGTTCGGCGTGCTCGTCGCTCTCCAGCACTTTTTTGTCGGTCAATCCGAGCCAGCGGCTGGTGAGTGAACCGGCAGTCATTGAACCATTTACGTTGAGCGCGGTACGGCCCATATCGATCAGCGGTTCGATGGAGATCAGCAGCGCGACCAACGTCACCGGCAGGCCCATCGCAGGCAGCACAATCAGTGCAGCGAAGGTTGCACCGCCGCCGACGCCGGCCACACCGGCAGAACTTAGCGTCACGATACCCACCAGCGTCGCAATCCACATTGGGTCAAACGGGTTGATGCCCACGGTTGGCGCAACCATCACTGCCAGCATGGTCGGATAGAGACCCGCACAACCGTTCTGACCGATGGTGGCACCGAACGACGCCGAGAAGCTGGCGATCGATTCCGGCACGCCAAGGCGACGCGTTTGGGTTTCCACGTTCAGTGGAATACTGGCGGCGCTGGAGCGGCTGGTGAAGGCAAAGGTGATCACCGGCCACACTTTACGGAAGAAGCGCATTGGGTTGATGCCGTTAACCGACAGCAGCAGCGCGTGTACGGCAAACATGATTGCCAGACCGAGATAAGACGCCACCACGAAGCCACCCAGCTTGATGATGTCTTGCAGGTTGGAACCGGCCACCACTTTGGTCATCAGCGCCAGTACGCCATACGGCGTCAGCTTCATGATCAAACGCACCAGCTTCATCACCCAGGATTGCAGGGTGTCGATTGCAACCAGCACGCGCTCGCCTTTTACCTTGTCATCTTTCAGCAGTTGCAGCGCTGCTACACCCAGGAAGGCGGCGAAAATCACTACGCTGATGATCGAGGTTGGATTGGCGCCCGCCAGATCGGCAAACGGGTTTTTCGGAATGAAGGAGAGCAGCAGCTGCGGCGTGCTGAGATCAGCCACTTTGCCTACGTAGTTGCTCTGAATCGCGCTCAGACGCGCGGTTTCCTGCGCACCCTGCACCAAACCTTCAGCGCTCAGGCCAAACAGGCCAGTCACCAGCACGCCGACCAGCGCGGAGATTGCAGTGGTAAACAGCAACACGCCAATGGTCAGCACGCTGATTTTACCCAACGATGAGGCATTGTGCAGACGCGCGACCGCGCTCAGAATTGAGGCGAACACCAGCGGCATCACGATCATCTGCAACAGTTGCACGTAGCCGTTACCGACAATGTTGAACCAACCAATCGACGCTTTCACTGTTGGGCTGTTCTCGCCATAAATGGTTTGCAGCGCCAGACCAAATGCCACACCGAAAACCAAACCGGTCAGCACGCGCTTTGACAGGCTCCAGCTTTGGTTGCCAATGCGATTCAACAGAATCAGCAGCGCGATAAACGCCACGATATTAATAATGAGGGGAAAATCCATGCTCAACTCCAGAGTGTGACGTGCCATCGCCCTGGGATGGCACGTAAAACAGTAAGTCCCCGTTAGGGAATATTTAGAATGTTATCAGTTCAGCGTGGGGCGGGCTTATACCCAAAAAGAATGTTTTATAACTTTATCGCTTGATTCGACGGGTTATTGACCGTTTTGACCATTAACCAACCGACCAACGCCATTTTGTAGTGTATTGAACAGTTGTTCCGGCCAGCCGTTGGCACCAAAAGAGGGCATGCCGGGCGGGAACCACAAGGCATAACCGACCAGCGCCAGGCAAAGTGCCCGCTCCAGCTGATTACCTTTCTGGCTATTGAGGATTGGCAAACGGAAGCGCCAGCGGCAAGGCCACAGCAACGGCACGCCAGCGGGCGTGAGCATATCGGCGACAATATGGCTGAGATAGCCGAGCGTCATGCCTTGCAGCACATCGGCGGGAAGAAACCAGTCGACGGGCACATTGATCTGGAATAGCCACAAACTCACCGCTACCGCCAGCAAACTGTGGGTAAAACCGCGATGACCAAAGGCACGGGCGATGGGATGCGATAGCCACTTTAATCGCTGACCTAACACGGATTTAGGGTGATCGATATCGGGTAGCAGGCAGGTTAACAGCGCAGCAGGCACTAAATGCCACCAATCGGCGCTGGCCAATACTGGCGTCAGCTCCGCGCGCTTGGCAAAAATGGCGCTGGCAATGGCAAAAATGATATGGCCTTCGGCCGTCATGATGAAACCTGGCTGCATAAAACTGTCGATGCATCCAGTATAGGGATTTATCCAGTGAATGAGAATGGTGACGCTGTAACGAAGCGTTAATATTTTTCACTTTCCCGCGTCACAATGACGCGGGAAAAGAACGGGTTAGCTTAGCGCGCTAACCATCCACCATCAACGGCCAGTGTATAACCTTGCACATAATCAGAGGCGCTGGAGGCGAGGAAGACAATCGGGCCCATCATGTCGTCCGGGACGCCCCAGCGACCCGATGGAATGCGGCCCAAAATTTCCTCGTTGCGTGACTCATCGCTACGCAATTGTTCAGTGTTATTGGTGGCCATGTAGCCTGGCGCAATAGCGTTCACGTTGATGCCGTGCTTGGCCCATTCGTTGGCCATCAGGCGAGTTAACCCCATCACCGCGCTTTTTGATGCGGTATATGAAGGTACGCGAATGCCGCCCTGGAACGACAGCATCGAGGCGATATTGATGATCTTGCCGCCGTTGCCTTGCGCGATAAACTGACGCGCGACCTGCTGCGACAGGAAGAACAGGC
>NZ_DAMBSA010000087.1:0-13202 GCF_032054795.1 Pantoea sp. CTOTU49201 | reverse complement strand
CCGTAACGCAGCTCATCATCAATTTCCTGCGCATGGTTGATATGGCTCACCATCAGCACTTGCAGACGCGTGTCGGCCAGAATTTGGCATAAGCCTTCGGTGATACGCGCCGGGATCACCACCGGCAAGCGGGTGTGAATGCGCAGGCGTTTGAGGTGCGGGATTTTTTCCAGCGCGTCCACCAGCCATGCCAGCTCATGATCTTTCGCCATTAGCGGATCGCCGCCGGAGAAGATGATCTCATCCAGTTCCGGATGCGTGGCGATGTAATCAATCGCAGCTTGCCAGTTGCGCTTGTTGCCCCGGTTATCCTGATAGGGAAAATGACGGCGGAAACAGTAGCGGCAGTTGACCGCACAGCCGCCTTTTACCAGCAGCAGCGCACGGTTTCTATACTTATGCAGTAAACCCGGCACCACGCTGCTTTGTTCATCCAGCGGATCGGTGCTATAACCTGGCGCATCAATAAATTCCTGACGGCTGGTGAGCACTTGCAGTAGCAGCGGGTCCGTTGCATCGCCTTTTTTCATGCGTGCGATGAAGGCGCGCGGTACGCGCAGGGCGAAAAGCTTGCGTGCACCAGCGCCTGCAGCCAGATCAGCATGCTGATCAAGAGATAAAAGTTGCAGTAATTCAGCAGGTTCGGTGACAACATCAGCTAGTTGCTGCAACCAATCTTCTCTGACGGGGGGATTTAGGGTTACAATGTGTGCCATTTTTTTGGCTATTTACCAGTTCAATATTTACAGAGGGCCTTTATGGCGACTTATCTTAGCAACGATTTCCGTCCCGGTCTTAAAATCATGTTCGAAGGCGAGCCATATGCCATCGAAGCCAGTGAGTTCGTTAAGCCGGGTAAAGGCCAGGCATTTGCGCGCGTAAAAATGCGTCGTCTGCTGACCGGTTCTCGCGTTGAGAAGACCTTCAAATCTACTGACTCTGCCGAAGGCGCAGACGTTCGTGATATGACGCTGCAATACTCTTACAACGACGGCGACTTCTTCTACTTCATGCACCCGGAATCTTTCGAGCAGTATCAGATCGAATCTAAAGTGCTGGATGACGTGACCAAGTGGCTGCAGGACAATGCGGATTGTATCGTTACCCTGTGGAACGATAAAGCGATCGCTGTTCAGCCACCGAACTTCATCGAAGCTGAAGTTATCGAAACCGATCCAGGCCTGAAGGGTGATACCGCAGGTACCGGCGGCAAGCCAGCTACGCTGTCGACTGGCGCGGTAATCAAAGTGCCACTGTTCGTACAGATTGGCGAAGTGGTAAAAGTGGATACCCGCTCTGGCGAATACGTTTCTCGCGTAAAATAATCGTCAAATCAGGCGCATCATTGATGCGCCTTTTTTCTCTCTGTGTGTTTCCCTTCTCTTTTTTCATCCGCCCAATCCGCAGTTTTACAGATCAAGACTATGCTTTAAGAGCTGTACTTTTACTGCAACCAAAAAGGATATGGCTATGTTAAAGAAAAGTATTGTCGCGATTTTTTCCGTGCTGGTGCTCTCATCCGTTCTGACCGCTTGTAACACCACGCGTGGTGTTGGCGAAGACGTTCAGGCGGGCGGCAAAGCGATTCAGCGCAGCGCACAGTAAGATATTCCGGTGTGAAAGCGACTTTCGCACCGGTTCTCCTTATTTCTGCTCTACCCAAATCAGTTCTTCAACCGGGAATCCGGCACTTCTGGCCTGTTCAACCAAACGTTGTTTAACGCTTTCATCCAGTTGCGGCGTACGCGACAAAATCCACAAGTAGCTACGATTCGGTCCGCACACCAGCGCATAGCGATAGTCAGGATCCAAGGCAATCACGTTGTAACCGCCATAGAACGGGCCAAAGAATGACACTTTAAGCGAGGCGCGCTGTTTATCGCCGGTGAAGTAGGCTTTGCCTACGCTCTCCTGCCAGCGCTGTTTCTGCTGATTGTAGCCACGGTTGATCACCTTCAAGCCGCCATCGTCGCGCGGACTATAATTGGCAGTAACCTGTTGTAATCCGCGCTCAAAGCGGTGATCGAGGCGGGCGATTTCATACCATTGGCCGAGATAGCGCTGACTGTCGAAACCTTCCACCACCGTGACGCCTTTGGGCGGTGTGGTTGAGCAGGCAACGGAGAGAAAGGCACTCAGGCTGGCGAGCAGGGTTTTCCATGGGGACATTGTGGGATTCCTTTGCGATTTTAATGGGTTAAGTATAGCTGCCCGATGACAAATTGCTGCCTGCGCCCGCTGTCGTTGTTTGCCATCGGCAATGCGGGTAGACTTCCACCCCTTATCTGTATGAGGAGTCATCAACATGAGCGAAACGGCAAGCTGGCAGCCGAGCGCATCTATTGCCAATTTGTTGAAACGCGCCGCTATCATCGCGGAAATACGTCGTTTCTTTGCCGATCGCGGCGTGCTGGAGGTCGATACCCCGGCGATGAGCCAGGCGACCATCACTGACATCCATCTGGTGCCATTCCAGACGCGTTTTGTTGGGCCAGGCGCAGCCGAAGGGCGCGATCTGTGGCTGATGACCAGTCCGGAATATCACATGAAGCGCCTGCTCGCGGCCGGAAGTGGTCCGATTTACCAGATGGGTCGCAGCTTCCGTAATGAGGAGGCCGGGCGTCACCACAATCCCGAGTTCACCATGCTGGAGTGGTATCGTCCGCACTACGATATGTACCGCCTGATGAACGAAGTGGACGATTTGATGCAGCAGGTGCTGGAGTGCGACAGCGCGGAGTCGCTGTCGTATCAGCAGGCGTTTATCCGCCATCTGGAAGTGGATCCGCTGTCGGCCGATAAAGCACAGCTGCGCGAAGTGGCGGAGAAGCTGGGCGAAGGCGAGCTGGCGAATCGTGAAGAAGACCGCGATACGTTGCTGCAACTGCTGTTTATGCTGGGCGTTGAACCTAAGATTGGTAACGATAAGCCGTGCTTCGTCTACCATTTCCCGGCGACGCAAGCCGCGCTGGCGGAGATCAGTACTGAAGATCACCGCGTCGCCGAGCGCTTTGAGGTCTATTACAAAGGGATTGAGCTGGCGAACGGTTTCCGTGAGTTAACCGATAGCCGTGAGCAGCGTCAGCGTTTTGAGCAGGACAATCGTCGTCGTGCTGCGCGTGGTCTGCCGCAACATCCTATCGATACCAATCTGCTGGATGCGCTGGCGCACGGTATGCCTGCTTGTTCTGGCGTGGCGTTGGGCGTGGATCGTTTGATCATGCTGGCGCTGAAGGCCAGCTCGCTGAGCGAAGTGATCGCCTTCCCGGTCGATCGCAGCTAAATCATTAGGGCGCGCAAGCGCCCTTATGGCGTGGTGGTGGCGGGCGCGGTCACTTCCGGGAATTCCTGAATTGTCACCGGCAAGGTCATTTTCTTTTCATTGCGCAAAATCTGCACGTCAATCACCGAGCCCGGTCGAATTTCTGCCACCTGATCCATGGTTTCCTGCGCCGAGAGCGCCGGTTTGCCATTCACTTCCAGCAGCACATCATTGGCCTGAATGCCGGCGCTATCCGCGGGGCCGCCCGGCGTGACGTCGCTAACGATAATGCCCTGCACGCGATCGAGATTATTGCCCTGGCCATGCAGCGGCGGCAGTTCGCGTCCGGTAATGCCGATATAGCCGCGAATCACCCGACCATCGCGAATCAGCTTATCCATGATTTTGCTCGCCAGCGCGGTGGGAATCGCGAAACCAATCCCTTCCGGTGTTTCGCCATCGCTGCTTTTATCAAACGTCAGGGTATTAATGCCCATCAGTTCGCCCAGCGAGTTAATCAATGCGCCGCCCGAGTTGCCCTGATTGATCGAGGCATCGGTCTGCAGGAAGTTTTGTCGTCCGGATGAGCTCAGGCCCACGCGTCCGGTGGCGCTGATAATGCCTTGCGTCACGGTTTGGCCGAGGTTATACGGGTTGCCGATCGCCATGACGATGTCGCCGATGTGCGCGATACGTTTGGCGTTGATGGGAATGACTGGCAAGTTGGAGGCACTGATTTTCAACACCGCTAAATCAGTCATGGCATCGGAACCCACTAAGGTGGCTTCGAAGAAGCGTCCGTCCTGCAGCGCGACGATGATCTGATCGGCGTTATTAATCACGTGTTTATTCGTGAGGATGTAGCCTTTGCCGTTCATGATCACGCCGGAGCCGAGCGTGGTGATGCCGCGATTATTGTTGCCGTGGGCGCTGCGGTTATAGACGTTGACGACTGCGGGCACGGCGCGTCGCACACCCTGATTAAAACTAACGGGTGCTTCATCGTCGCTGTTGTCATGTTCAAAGGTGATGTTGCTGCCCATACGTAACGCAGGGATCGCGACAAGCAGTAAGCCAGCCACGATCAGGCCCATCACCACAGAACGCAAAAGTTTAAGAAACATGGTGTTATTTCAAGCCAGGTGAGATCGCAGGGCAGAATAGCATGAGAAAGGCGGACAAACACCTGCTTGTCCGCCTGATGCGAGGATTATCGCAGAAGCAGGTAAATACTCTCTTCGCCGCGCACCACGTTCAGTGCCAGCACCGGCGGTTTGCCTTCCAGCACTTTACGCATTTCGGCAATAGAAGCGACGCGATTGCGGTTCACGCCGATGATCACATCGTCTTTCTGCAAACCGACTTGCTCCGCTGGTGTGCCTTTTTCGATGGCATCGACTTTCACGCCTTTATCACCGGTTTTGGTCGCGCCGTCGCTCAGCGTTGCGCCTTGCAGTGCCGGAGACATCAACTGCGCGCTGGCGGTGGTTTGCGCGCTCTGTTCCAGCGTGACGGTGACGTTGACCGGTTTGCCTTCGCGCAGAAGACCGATTTTCACATCCTGGCCCGGTGGCGTGGTACCGACTTTCACACGCAGCTCAGCAAAGCTGGTGATCGGCTTATCATTGATGGAGGTAATGATATCGCCGGCTTTAATACCCGCTTTCTCGGCGGCGGACTTCGGCAATACTTCTGAAACAAAGGCACCGCGCTGCGCATCAACGTTAAACGCTTTGGCGATATCGGCGGTCATTTCCGTGCCTTTGATGCCGAGCTGACCGCGCTTCACTTCGCCGAACTGAATCAGCTGCTGCGCCAGATTCATCGCCATGTTGGCGGGGATGGCGAAGCCAATGCCGATGTTGCCGCCGCTTGAGGCCAGAATCGCGGTGTTGATACCTATCAACTCGCCATTCAGGTTCACCAGCGCTCCGCCGGAGTTACCGCGGTTTATCGCGGCATCGGTCTGAATAAAGTTTTCCAGCCCTTCCAGATTCAGGCCGCTACGACCGAGCGCGGAAATGATGCCTGACGTGGCCGTTTGACCCAGACCAAACGGGTTACCAATGGCCACGGCAAAATCACCCACTTTGAGCGAATCGGAATCGGCGATTTTTATCTGCGTGAGATTTTTCGCGCCTTCAACCTGAATCAAGGCGATGTCGGTTTGTTCATCGTGACCGATTAACTTAGCGTCATATTCGTTGCCGTCACCCAGCTGCACGCTGATTTTGTCGGCGTTGCTGACCACATGGTTGTTAGTGAGGATGTAGCCCTTAGCGGCATCAATGATCACGCCGGAACCCAGACCTTCAAAGGGCTGCGGCTGTGATTGGCCCGGTGCCTGACCAAAAAAGCGCTTCAGCGGTTCAGGAATCTCCTGCGCCTGCTGACCGCTGTCGGTACCTTCAACACGCACGCTCACTACTGCGGGCAGAACTTTTTCCAGCATCGGTGCCAGGCTTGGCAATGCTTGTCCCTGAATCTGGGCGGGAAGAGTCGCCAGCGCACTCGGCGCCGCAGCCAAACTCATCCCAATACCCAAGGCTAATGCGCTTAACAGACGTGCTTGTTTTTTCATTGCTACAACGCTCTCGCTGCGAAAGGGATAAAAGAAGTGTGACAGTAGTTTGTGGTTTGTGTTCGAAAACAAAAAGGGCACAGCCAAGCTGTGCCCCAAAAGGATTAATTACGCGGTGCGCGGTCGCTGCCACGTAACAGGCCGGATGCGCCTTCAGAGTAATCACGCGGCATCTGCACCGGCGCCTGATCGTTATCCGCTTCGGCTTCCGTTAGCTGGTAGGCAAACGGGTTTTTCTCGCCTGGCAGGTTTGGCAGCAGGTCGTTAGATCCTTTTGCCATGTGCTGATACAGCTGGCGATAATCATGCGCCATGTTGTCCAGCAGCTCGGCGCTGCGGGCGAAGTGGTTAGTGAGCTCCTCGCGGTAATCCGCCAGCTCCGACTTCGTTTTTTCCAGTTCATACTGCATGCTACGCTGCTCGCGCAGCTTCTTGTTGCCAAAACGCATGACGACTGCGCCGACAATAATGCCAATCACTAAACCAATCAGCCCGTATTCCCAGGTCATAATGACTCCCGTGTAATTTCCGTTGTTTCGTAGGGCATTGCTTCTGTTGCAACATCAACTTCAATAGCAGCCACTATACCCAATAATCTATTGGAAGTGGAACTATCGGGCTGCATCGCTTAGTGTAGAGCGGCCTAATTTTCGTCAACCGACCCGTGAATCGGACTTTTTCAGGGATTCTGAGAGAACCATGCAAACCTCATCTCCGCTTGCACGCTACGAGCAGGCGCTGTCGCAGGGCGAATTCCGCCCGGATGACGTACAACGAGAAGCGATTACCCGCTTAGATACCATCCAGCAAGGATTGATTGCCCGCCAGCAACAGGTTGAACCGGCTGCCAAAGGTCTGTTTGGCCGCTTGTCTAAGATGATTAATAAAGAAAAAAACACCCATGAAGCGCCCGTGCGCGGCCTCTATATGTGGGGCGGTGTAGGACGCGGTAAAACCTGGGTAATGGATCTGTTTTTTCAGTCAATTCCTGGTGATCGCAAGCTGCGCCTGCATTTCCACCGCTTTATGCTGCGCGTCCATCAGGAGCTGACGCAGCTGCAAGGCCACAGCGATCCGTTGCTGATTGTTGCCGATCGCTTTAAAGCGGAAACCGATATTCTCTGTTTCGATGAGTTTTTTGTCTCGGATATCACCGACGCCATGCTGCTGGGCACGCTAATGGAAGCGCTGTTTGCGCGCGGCATCTCGCTGGTAGCAACCTCGAACATTCCGCCGGATGAGCTCTATCGCAATGGCCTACAGCGCCCACGTTTCCTGCCTGCTATCGAACAAATCAAGCGTCATTGTGAAGTGATGAACGTGGATGCCGGTATCGATTACCGCTTGCGCACCTTAACCTCAGCGCATTTGTGGAACTTCCCGCTCAACGATGCCACGCACAGCGAAATGGAGCGCATGTTCTGCGCACTGTCAGGCAAAGCGCGTGAAGACGCGCCGGTGCTGGAGGTTAACCATCGCCAGATGCCCACGCTGGGCGTGCATGAAGGCGTGCTGGCGATCAATTTCCTGACGCTGTGCGGCGAAGGGCGCAGTCAGCACGACTATATTGAGCTCTCGCGCCGTTTTCATAGCGTCTTGCTGTATGATGTGCCGGTGATGATTTATAAGACCGAAGATCAGGCGCGCCGCTTCCTGGCGCTGATCGATGAGTTCTACGAACGCCACGTGAAACTGGTTGTCGCGGCGGAAACATCACTGTTTGAAATTTATCAGGGCACACGCTTGAAGTTTGAGTATCAGCGCTGCTTGTCGCGTTTGCAGGAGATGCAGAGCGAAGAGTATTTGCGTCTGCCGCATCTGCCCTGATGACGTGGCATAAATCGTAGGTTTTAGATGCAAAAAGGTTCGATCTTTGAGTTCGACTTCTCTATAATCTTGCGACCCCACGTTACAGCATCGGTTTTCTTTCCCAAGAACTCGATGTGATCCGGTAACTCACTTGAAGGGGTGGCTTGCTGGGCAAAATGGTCGTGTGAGCCTCAATCGTTTACTTAGCGTTTGGGATTTCACCAACGTGTAACTTTTTATTTGGGTAAGCTTTTCAATGAAAACTTTTACAGCTAAACCAGAAACCGTACAGCGTGACTGGTATGTTGTTGACGCAACGGGCAAAACCTTGGGTCGCCTGGCGACTGAACTGGCGCGCCGTCTGCGTGGTAAGCACAAAGCGGAATACACTCCGCACGTTGATACCGGTGATTACATCATCGTTCTGAACGCAGAAAAAGTTGCTGTAACCGGCAACAAGCGTACTGACAAGATTTACTATCACCACACTGGCCACATCGGTGGTATCAAGCAAGCGACCTTTGCAGAGATGATCGAGCGCCGTCCTGAGCGTGTGATTGAAATCGCGGTTAAAGGCATGCTGCCGAAAGGCCCACTGGGTCGTGCTATGTACCGTAAACTGAAAGTTTACGCAGGCAACGAGCACAACCACGCGGCGCAGCAACCGCAAGTTCTTGACATTTAATCGGGATTATAGGCAATGGCTGAAACTCAAAACTACGGCACTGGTCGCCGCAAAAGCTCTGCCGCTCGCGTCTTCATCAAGCCGGGTAGCGGTAACATCGTAATTAACCAGCGCTCTTTGGAGCAATACTTCGGTCGCGAGACTGCACGCATGGTCGTGCGTCAGCCGCTGGAGCTGGTTGATATGGTTGGTAAATTTGACCTGTACATCACTGTTAAAGGTGGTGGTATTTCTGGTCAGGCTGGTGCGATCCGTCACGGTATCACACGCGCTCTGATGGAGTACGACGAGTCTCTGCGTTCTGAACTGCGTAAAGCGGGCTTCGTTACCCGTGATGCGCGTGAAGTTGAACGTAAGAAAGTCGGCCTGCGTAAAGCACGTCGTCGTCCGCAGTTCTCCAAGCGTTAATTGTTTGCTGCTTCGGCAGCGGCAGTTGGCTCAAAAAACCCGCTTCGGCGGGTTTTTTATTACCTGCATTTATGATTTTTTCCCACGAAAAACGCGAGCCTTACCCGCATTTTGCCCGCAAATCATCACGCCCGCCCCACAAGCTGCTTAAAATCTGGTAAACTCACTGTCACTTTGCGCCTGCGAGACGCAGCGTTGTGCTTGTCGTTCCTGTCGGGAAGACCGGACGATGCGACTAACGCTGACGGTAGGCGAATCTGATGAGCCGGTGAGTCGCCGCGTGGTTGGCTATTCGCAGTATCTTTTTGTGAACAAACTTGGAGGTTTTCATGGCTGTCGCTGCCAACAAACGTTCGGTAATGACGCTGTTTTCTGGTCCGACTGACATTTTCAGCCATCAAGTACGTATCGTACTGGCTGAGAAGGGCGTCAGCGTGGAGATCGAGCAGGTTGAAACGGATAACCTGCCGCAGGATCTGATTGACCTCAACCCGTATCGCACCGTACCGACGCTGGTCGACCGTGAACTGACGCTGTATGAATCACGCATCATCATGGAATACCTCGATGAGCGTTTCCCGCATCCACCGCTGATGCCGGTTTATCCGGTCGCGCGCGGTGAAAGCCGTCTGATGATGCACCGCATTGAGCAGGATTGGTACAGCCTGATGCGCACCATCGAAACCGCCAACGGTGCAGAAGCCGATGCAGCGCGCAAGCAGCTGCGTGAAGAGCTGCTGGCGATTGCGCCACTGTTCGCACGCACGCCGTTCTTCATGAGCGAAGAGTTCAGCCTGGTGGATTGCTATCTGGCGCCGCTGCTGTGGCGCTTGCCGCAGATGGGTGTTGATCTGTCTGGCGCGGGTTCAAAAGAGCTGAAAGGCTATATGACGCGCGTGTTTGAACGTGACTCTTTCCTTGCGTCACTGACGGAAGCAGAACGTGAAATGCGCCTGCAAGCTCGGGGCTAATGTATGGAAATGTCGCAACTAACGGCGCGTCGTCCTTACTTGTTGCGGGCGTTCTACGACTGGTTGCTTGATAATCAGTTGACGCCGCATCTGGTGGTCGACATCAATCTGCCTGGTGTGCAGGTGCCGCTGGAATATGCGCGTGATGGACAGATCGTTCTGAACATCGCGCCACGTGCGGTAGGCAATCTTGACCTCGCCAATGATGAAGTGCGTTTCAACGCGCGTTTCGGTGGCGTACCACGTCAGGTTTCTGTGCCGATGGCTGCGGTTCTGGCGATTTATGCCCGTGAAAACGGCGCTGGCACCATGTTCGAACCGGAACCGGCTTATGAGCTGGCAACGGACGATCAGGATGGTAGCGGTCAGGAAGAGACGATGATGTCTGTGATTGATGGCGATCGTCCGGATGATGCGACTGACGACGATCACTCGCCAGATGATGAGCCGCCACCGCGTGGCGGACGACCTTCACTGCGTGTGGTGAAGTAAAACGTGCAATAAAAAACGGGCCAATTGGCCCGTTTTTTATTGCCTGCGCGTCTTAGTAGACGTCGCGCAGGTAGCGTTTATCTTTCTTCAGCTGATCAACGTAAGCCGCCGCACGCTCGCTGGACAAGCCACCGAACTGACGAACCACTTCATACAGCGCGGCATCAACATCTTTTGCCATGCGTGATGCATCGCCACACACGTAGAAGTACGCGCCATCCTGCAGCCAGGCGTACAGCTCAGCGCCTTTCTCCAGCATGCGATTTTGCACGTAGATTTTCTCTTCCTGATCGCGCGAGAAGGCCAGATCCAGATTAGTCAGCAGACCTTTCTCCTGCCACGCCTGCAGCTCTTCTTCGTAGATGTAATCATGTGCCTGATGCTGGTCACCGAAGAACAGCCAGTTTTTACCTTCTGCGCCGGTTGCCTGACGTTCCTGCAGGAAGGCGCGGAACGGTGCGATACCGGTGCCTGGTCCAACCATAATCAGCGGCGCATTACCGTTTGACGGCACGCGGAACGCTTTGTTCGGCGAGATGAAGATCGCCGGCTTTTCGCCGCGACGTACACGTTCAGCCAGATAGGTTGAGCACACGCCTTTACGCTCGCGGCCGCCGCTATGGTAGCGCACGGAAGCGATGGTCAGATGCACCTGATTCGGATGCGCTTTCGAGCTCGACGAGATGGAGTAGGCGCGATGTTGCAACGGACGCAGCATGGCAACGAACTCCGGTACCGACAGGCTGCGCGTCAGCTCAAGCTGCAGCAGATCCAGCGTGTCTTTGCCCCACAGCCAAACGGCAAGGGTATCTTTATCATCGTGCTGCAACACGTGACGCAGTTCCTGATTGGTGGTGTTCTGGCCAACCCATTCAATCAGTTTGCGTGACGGCTCGGAAATTTCGAACTGATAAGTCAGCAGATCGCCAAGGTTACGGTCAAAGCCCGGTACCGGCGTTTCGTAATCGGCTTTCAGCTGAGTCAGCAGCAGTGAAACCAGTGACGCGTCGTTCACCGGGATCACACCCAGCGCATCGCCTGCTTCATATTTCAGACCGCTGTCGGTGAGATCAAACTCAAAGTGACGAATATCTTTCGCCGACTCTTCAGCCGACAGGCGCTTATTGGTCGCCAATGCTGCCGCATAAGGGTTTTGCTTATTGCTGCCCGGAATGACAGGTGCTTCTGGCGCGCTTTCTAATGCATTACCGCTGCTGCCCGCACTGGCGGCGAATTGCGGCATTGCCGTGCCAATCCACTCGCTGGATGGCTCTTCGAAGTCGATATCGCAGTCGATACGATCGGCGACGCGTTTCGCACCGAGCTGCTCCAGACGCATATCGATGAATTTACCTGCCTGGCAGAAACCGTCGTAGCCGGTGTCGCCAATCGCCAATACCGCAAAATGCATCTGCTCCAGACGCGGCGCGGTGCTGGCTGAAATCGCGTTCCAGAACAGCTGAGCGTTATCCGGCATTTCGCCTTCGCCGTAAGTCGAGGTGACGATCAGCACGTGACGCATGGTAGCGAACACATCCAGATCCACTTCGCCCAGCGCCTGCACCACCGGCACCAAACCTTTGGCGCGTGCGGCTTTAGCTGCCGTTTGCGACAGCGCTTCAGCATTACCGGTCTGTGAACCGAACAGGATATGCAACTGGGTATTTGCACCCGCAGCCGGTGCGCTCTGCTTGTCTTCTAATACCAGCAGGCGCGAATGGAGACCGGCGAGGAAGCCCGCCAGCCAGTATTTCTGCTCACCGTTAAACGGTGCATCTTCAGGAATGTAAGGAATTTTCATCGGTAAGGCACTCAATCCTGTTCAATCAAAATATAAAAACTAAATTACACATGTTCATTAGCACTGTAATCAGGAAAGTTTCCCGACCGCAGCAGCGATTTCTGGCAGTGCAGCACGCGCAAACAGCTCTTCAAAATCAGGCAGATGGCCAAGCACTTCGCGGTTGCAGGCATCCTGATAAATGATCCAGCCGTAAGTCGCCAGGCTGTCCATGGAGCGAATGTTGCGCTGCGTTAATGCCGCTTTGTAATCTGCCATACGTTTAGCAGCGATCAGGCTTGCCAGCTCGTCATCGCTGTAGCTCTCAATCGCAGAGCGTGCATGACGTTGCAGTCGGCTTATTAAGGTGAAATCTTCGGTCATCAGCAGATTGCGTACCGCTTTTTCCACCGCCGGATCTTCCACCGCCGTGCCTTTCGGAAGTTTGCCCAGAGCCAGCTGCTGCGCGAGGCTGAGAACGGTGTAGTTGTTCAGCAGAACAAACATCTCCAGCGTATCTGTCGCGCCGTAAGCCGGAACAGCACCGTTAGCAATGGTTTTACCGTCACGCCAGGCCGATTTGAACTTCGTCACCTGATGCGCAGCCAGCGACGTTG
The DNA here is from genome assembly GCF_032054795.1 of Pantoea sp. CTOTU49201. Lineage (NCBI taxonomy): Bacteria > Pseudomonadati > Pseudomonadota > Gammaproteobacteria > Enterobacterales > Erwiniaceae > Pantoea > Pantoea sp. CTOTU49201. The sequence continues at coordinate 597 of NZ_DAMBSA010000087.1, read as the reverse complement.
ACAGCTCTTCAAGCAAGTCTTTACGTGATTTGGCTTTGAGGATTTCGGTGCCATCCTGATACAGCAGCAGTGAACGCGGCATCACATACACAAAGTGATGACACTCGGTTTCCCAGTTATCCAGCAGCCAGGCCGCGCGTGGCGATTGGGTTGCTTCCAGATGCCAGTTAAGCATGGTCAGCACCGCTTGCTTGTGCACCTGCGCCATTTCATCATCATCGGCGATGGAGCCAAACAGCACTGAATCACCTGCCGCATGCGCAGCCAGCGATCCATATGGGTCGTACTGGTAAGCGAAACCGCCGCTCATACCGTTGCCAAAGCCTTTACCAAAGGTGCCAAGGTTGAGAATGGCGCCGTTGGTCATGTATTCGCAGCAGAAGTCACCCACGCCTTCAACTACCGCGGTTGCGCCGGAGTTACGCACGGCGAAGCGGTCACCCGCCTGGCCCTGAACGAACAGACGGCCGCCGGTGGCGCCAAACAGCGCGAAGTTACCGATCAACACGTTGCCATCGCTGTCCTGTGCGCCGCCGCCTGGTGACATCACCACCAATTCGCCGCCGCATTGGCCTTTACCGACGCCGTCGTTGCAGG
>NZ_DAMBSA010000086.1:4456-13213 GCF_032054795.1 Pantoea sp. CTOTU49201 | reverse complement strand
TCTGCGGGAAGGAGAATGCAGGACATAAGCAATTAGCGGGCCATTTTTTTAAGTTTATGATTTTACTTGTTATCGTTGGTTTGGCGCTCCGTCGGGATGAAATAAACTTCCTCTGTGCGGCAATGCAATTTCCCGATTGCCGGCCTCCGCTCCTTTTATTGCTCATTTATTATTTGCGATCATGAATATGCGCGATCTGGCTGTAAACGCCGCGCTTACAGGCATTAATCGTTGCGAATATGACGCTATTTCGCCTAAAATCCGTGCGTCATAATAATCATTCTCGTTTGTATTCGCCTGCATCGACTTTTTTCGAGAGACCTCATTTATGAATACGCGAAACACCAATCCTTGTTTTTTACGCCCGCGTTCGCTGGCTTGGTTTATTTCACTGACTCTGGGTACGTTCAGCGTGCAGGCGTTGGCAGAAGATACCGTGGTTGTCAGCGCCGATGGCGGCAGCGGCGTGGCGCAAGAAAATGCATGGGGACCATCCCCGACCATCGCGGCCAAACGCAGCGCCACCGGCACCAAAACCGATACACCAATCGAGAAGAACCCGCAGTCAATCTCTGTGGTCACGCAGGAAGAGATGGCGATGAAAAACGTCACCAGCGTGAAAGGGGCTTTCAACTACACGCCTGGCGTATTGACCGGCAACCGCGGCAGCTCCAATGTCATTGATGCGCTTTCTATTCGCGGCTTCAGCGAAACCAACACCAACCAATATCTTGATGGCCTGAAACTGCAGGGCGATAACTACTCTGAGTTTGCTATCGATCCCTATTTCCTTGAGCGCGCCGAGCTGTTGCGCGGTCCGGTTTCGGTGCTGTACGGCAAGAGCAATCCGGGCGGCGTGGTGTCGCTGGTGAGTAAGCGTCCGACGCAGGAGACGCTGCGTGAAGTGCAGTTCCAGATGGGCACCAACAATCAGTTCTCCACCGGTTTCGATTTCGGCGGTTCGCTGGATGATGACGGCGTTTACAGCTATCGCCTGACCGGCCTCGCGCGCAGCGCTGATGCGCAGCAGGAGATGAACAAAGAGAAGCGCTACACCATTGCGCCATCGTTCAGCTGGCGTCCGGATGAGAACACGCGTTTTGATCTGCTGACCTACTTCCAGAACGAACCGGAAACCGGCTATTACGGCTGGTTGCCGCGTCAGGGCACCGTGGTGGGCATCACGCGTCCTGACGGCAGCAGCTACAAGCTGCCGACCAACTTTGATGAAGGTGAAGACAGCAACAAAATTTCGCGCAACACCAAGATGGTGGGCTACAACTTCGAGCACAGCTTCAACGACACCTGGACGGTGCGACAGAATCTGCGCTATGCGGATTTGAGAACGGATTATCGCAGTATTTATGGCAGCAGCTTTAATCCTGTTACGCTGGAAATTAATCGAGGTTCTGCTGTTTCAAACGAAAAATTGAACCAGTTCGCATTGGATAACCAGGTTCAAGCTAAATTTGCCACCGGTGCCGTGGATCATACTTTGTTGATGGGCGTGGATTATCAGCGTACCCGCAATGATATTGATGCTGCCTTCGGCAGCGCCGCGCCAATCAGTGCAATCAATCCGCAATATGGCAATGACGCGGTTATCGGTACGCCATTCCCGTATCAATATCTAAACCGTCAGGAACAAACTGGCCTCTACTCCCAGGATCAAATGGAGTGGAACCGTTGGGTGCTGACGTTAGGTGGTCGCTATGATTACGCGATGACCTCAGCATTGAACCGTAACGGTAATACAGAAGAGAAAAATCACGATCAGGCCTTCACCTGGCGCGGTGGTTTGAACTATGTGTTTGATAACGGCATCGCGCCGTATTTCAGCTATAGCGAATCGTTTATTCCTACAGCGGGTACCACTTCCAGCGGTCAAACATTCGATCCTTCACGCGCTAAGCAGTACGAAGCCGGTGTGAAATATGTGCCAAAAGATCGTCCGATTGTTATTACAGGTGCGGTCTACCAGCTCACGAAAACGAAGAATCTCACAGCCGATCCCGATAGCCTGCAATTCAGCGTACAGGGTGGTGAAATCCGTTCGCGCGGCGTGGAGTTAGAAGCCAAAGCGGCGGTAAATGCCAATATCAACCTGACAGCCGCTTACTCTTACACAGATGCCGAATATACGCATGACACCTTGCTGAAAGGCAAAACACCGGTGCAGGTGCCGAAGCATATGGCATCACTGTGGAGCGATTACACCTTCCATGAGACCGCGCTATCGGGTGTCACCGTGGGTGCCGGTGTGCGTTATGTCGGCGAGAGCAAAGGGTTGTACGCCAGCGGCGACGATGCGAACCAAAACTTCGACGTAGCCGGTTACACCACGGTTGATGCCGCGCTGAAATACGATCTCGCACGCTTTGGCATGCCGGGCTCAAGCATCGGCGTTAACGTCAATAACCTGTTCGATCGTGAATACGTCGCCAGCTGCTACCGCGATTACGCCTGTTACTGGGGCGCTGAGCGCCAGATCGTCGGTACTGCGACCTTCCGTTTCTAATCGTGTTACGTAGGTCGCCATAAATGGCGACTCTACAGATTAACCAGGGATTATCATGCAGCATCCGCACCACGCAGAAACCACCTTCAGGCTGGATAACGTCAGTTTTCGTGTGCCAGGCCGCACGCTGCTTCATCCGCTGTCGCTAACGTTTGCACCGGGTAAAGTCACCGCGCTGATTGGTCATAACGGTTCCGGCAAATCCACGCTGTTGAAAATGCTCGGTCGGCACCATGCGGCGAGTGAAGGGCGCGTGTTGCTGAATGAGGACGCGGTCGATAACTGGGGCAGCAAAGATTTTGCGCGTCAGGTAGCGTATCTGCCGCAGCAACTGCCAGCGGCGGAAGGCATGACGGTACGCGAGCTGGTGGCGATTGGCCGCTATCCGTGGCACGGCGCGCTGGGCCGCTATGGTCAGGAAGATCGCGATCGGGTAGAAGAGGCGATTACGCTGGTGGGATTAAAGCCTTTTGCCGGGCGTCTGGTGGATAGCCTTTCTGGCGGCGAGCGCCAGCGTGCCTGGCTGGCGATGCTGGTGGCGCAGAACAGTCGCTGTCTGCTGCTGGATGAACCGACGTCGGCGCTGGATATCGCCCATCAGGTTGATGTGCTGGCGCTGATTCAACGTCTCAGCCGCGAACGTGGGCTGACGGTGATTGCGGTGCTACACGATCTCAATATGGCGGCGCGCTATTGCGATCGTCTGGTGGCATTACGCGGTGGCGAAGTGATTGCCGAAGGCGGCCCTGAGGTGATCATGCAGGCCGATGTGCTGGGCAACATTTACGGTATTCCGATGGGCATTTTGCCGCATCCGCTGGGCGGCGCGCCCGTCAGTTTCGTTTATTAAGGCCTCGCCATGTTCGACATTTCTCGCCGCCGCCTGCTGACGGCGCTGGCGCTTTCCCCCTTGATGTCCGTGTTGCCGCTGCGTGCCGCCGTGCCAGATGCGCAGCGCATTCTGGCGCTGGAGTGGCTGCCAGTGGAGCTGCTGATGGCGCTCGGCGTGACGCCACTCGGCGTGGCCGACATGCACAACTACAACATTTGGGTCGGCGATCCGCAGCTGCCGTCCAGCGTTATCGATCTCGGTCTGCGCACCGAACCCAATCTGGAGCTGATGACGCAGCTCGAACCTTCGCTCATCCTGCACTCCAATGGTTACGGCCCGGCGCTGGATAAGCTGCAGCGCATCGCGCCGACCATGGGTTTTGACCTTAATAGCGGCGACGGCAAACCGCTTAGCACTGCGCGTCACTCGCTGCATGCGCTCGGCGCGCGTCTTGGCCGTGAAGCGCAGGCCGTGCAGCATCTGCAGTATGTGGATGAGCAGCTGGCGGCGGCGCGTGAACGCCTCAAACCGTGGGCCGACCGTCCGGTGCTGCTGATGTCGCTGATGGACAGCCGCCACGCGATTACCTTCGGTAAAAACAGCCTGTTCCTCGAAGTGATGGAGATCCTTGGCTTGAGCAACGCGTGGCAGGGTGAAACCAACTTCTGGGGCAGCGCAGTCGTTGGGTTGGAGCGGCTGGCGGAAGTGGGTGATGTGCAGGTGATCTGCTTCGATCACGATAACGATCGCGATATGCAGCAAGTGATGGCTACCGCGCTGTGGCAGGCGCTGCCGTTTGTGCGCGCGCAGCGTTTCCAGCGTGTTCCCGCGGTGTGGTATTACGGCGCGACCTATTCGGCGCTGAAATTTGTCCGCGTGCTGGAACACGCGCTGGAGTCGCACTGATGCGCAATCGTCTTTTTCCCGTCGCGCTGTTAAGTGCGGTCTTTCTGCTGGCGCTGGCCTTAACTTTTATCAATTTGCGGCAGGCGCTGCCGGGCGATCAGTGGTCGCAGGCGTTTTTCGCGCCTGACATCAACAATATTCAGCAAGTGGTGTTTCATCACAGTTTGCTGTCGCGGCTGGCGCTGTCGTTGCTGGTTGGCGCGGGCCTTGGCCTCGCCGGTTTGCTGTTTCAACAGGTGCTGCGCAATCCGCTGGCGGAACCCACCACGCTGGGCGTGTCGTCGGGCGCGCAACTGGGGATTACCGTCGCGACATTATGGCATTTGCCGGGTGGCGAGCTCACGCAGCAGTTTGCGGCGATGGGCGGCGCGGTGCTGGTCGGCATTCTGGTATTCGGCGTGGCCTGGGGCAAACGTCTGTCGCCAGTGACGCTGATCCTGGCTGGGCTGGTATTGAGTTTGTACGCCGGTTCGGTGAATCAAATCTTCGCTATCTTCAATCACGATCAGCTGCAAAACATGTTCCTGTGGAGTACCGGCGCGCTCAACCAGCTGGATGGACACAACGTGGCCCAACTGTGGCCGCGTCTGCTGCTGGCATTTGTGGTGGCGCTGGCGCTGCTGCGCCCGCTGACGTTGATGGGGCTCGATGATGGCGTAGCGAAAAATCTTGGTCTGGCGCTGTCGGCGGCACGTATTGCCGCGCTGGCGCTGGCGATTTTGCTTAGCGCGCAGTTGGTCAATGTCGCGGGGATCATCGGCTTTATCGGCCTGTTTGCGCCGCTGCTGGCGAAGATGCTCGGCGGACGTCGCCTGATTAGCCGCATGATGCTGGCCCCGTTGATTGGTGCGCTGCTGCTGTGGCTGGCCGATCAGTGCGTGCTGTGGCTCACCAGCCACTGGCGCGAAGTCTCCACCGGCACGGCGACCGCGCTGATCGGTGTGCCGATTCTGCTGTGGCTGTTGCCGCGCTTGCGTACCGGCTCGGTGCCACCGGCGCTTAATCAGGGCGATAGCGTGCCGGCTGAGCGGCAGAACGTCTTGCGCTGGTGTCTGATTGGATTACTGGTTCTGGGCGTATTCAGCTGGGTTGGTATTACCTTTGGTCGCGATGCGCACGGCTTTGCGTGGGTGGGCGGCGATATGCTGCAGCAGCTGCTGCCGTGGCGCGCGCCGCGCGTATTGGCCGCGCTGATTGTCGGCATGATGCTCGGCGTGGCGGGTGCGCTGATCCAGCGTCTCACCGGCAATCCGATGGCGAGCCCGGAAGTGCTGGGCATTAGCTCGGGTGCGGCGTGTGGCGTGGTGGTAATGATGTTCTTTGTGCCGGGTGATGCGGTGGCGTGGCTGTTGCCTGCCGGTGCGCTGGGTGCAGCATTGACGCTGATGATTATTATGCTGGTGGCGAGTCGCGGTGGCTTCTCACCAGAACGCATGTTGCTGGCGGGCATGGCACTCAACAGCGCGTTCGTCACTATTTTAATGGTGCTACTGGCCAGCGGCGATCCGCGCATGGGCGGCTTGCTGAGCTGGATTTCCGGTTCAACCTACAACATCAATATGCAGCAGGCGGTGCAAAGCGCGGTGGTGGGTTTGGTGCTGATTGCGCTGGCACCGCTGGCGAGTCGGTGGTTAACGTTGTTGCCACTCGGCAGCGCCACCGCGCGTTCAGCGGGTATGGCGCTGACCACCTCGCGCCTTAGCTTGCTGTTGCTGGCGGCGGCATTGACCGCCACGGCAACCTTAACCATCGGGCCGCTGAGCTTTATCGGGCTGATGGCGCCACATATCGTGCGTATGCTTGGGTTCCGCCGTGCGTTACCGCAGGTGTTGATGGCTGGTTTGTTAGGCGGCGGTTTGATGATTTTCGCCGACTGGTGCGGCAGGATGCTGGCGTTCCCGGATCAAATTCCAGCCGGGTTGATGGCGACCTTCTTTGGTGCGCCGTACTTTATCTGGTTGTTGCGGCGGGCGTAGTGTTGGTCGCCATTAATGGCGACCCTACGAAAATGCGTAGGATCGCATTTAGCAATTTTACAGTTTCGCGAAGCTGCGGCGTGCGGCATCGATGGTGCGCTGAATATCTTCTTTGCTGTGCGCCAGTGACATAAAGCCGGCTTCGAAAGCGGATGGCGCGAGGTAAACGCCTTCTTCCAGCATCAGGTGGAAGAAGCGCTTGAAGCGTTCCACATCACACTGAGTCACGTCCTGATAGCAGGTGACTTCATCGGCATCGGTGAAGAAAATCCCGAACATGCCGCCCACGTGGTTGATCACCAGCGGAATGTTTTCGGCCTTCGCTGCGGCCAGCAAGCCTTGCGCTAATTGGGTGGTCAGATCGGTCAGCGTACTGTGGGTGCCCGGCTGCGCAATCTGCGACAGACACGCGAAGCCCGCCGCCATGGCAATCGGGTTACCGGACAAAGTACCGGCCTGATAAACCGGACCGGTTGGCGCCAACGCATCCATCACATCGCGACGACCACCAAAAGCACCAACCGGCATGCCGCCGCCAATGATTTTACCGAGGCAGGTCAGGTCTGGCGTCACGTCGTAATAGGCCTGAGCACCGCCCAACGCGACACGGAAGCCGGTCATCACTTCGTCGATGATCAGCAGCGCGCCGAATTCGTCACACAGCGCACGCAGGCCCGGCAGGAAGTCCGGCTGCGGTGGAATGCAGTTCATGTTACCCGCGACCGGCTCAACGATGATGCAGGCGATATCCTCAGGATATTGCTCGAAAGCCGCACGCACGGTGCTGAGATCGTTATAGGTGCAGGTCAGCGTGTGTTTTGCGAAATCGGCCGGTACGCCCGGCGAGTTTGGCTGTCCCAGTGTCAGCGCGCCGGAGCCAGCTTTCACCAGCAGGCAGTCGGCGTGGCCGTGATAGCAGCCTTCGAACTTGATGATTTTGTCGCGATGGGTGAAGCCGCGCGCCAGGCGAATGGCGCTCATGGTGGCTTCGGTGCCGGAGTTAACCATGCGCACCATGTCCATGCTCGGCACCAGCTCGCATACCAGCTCGGCCATTTTCACTTCCATCTCGGTCGGCGCGCCGAAGCTCAGACCGCGCGCGGCCGCTTCAATCACCGCGTTACGGATGTTGGCGTTGTTGTGACCCAGCACCATCGGGCCCCACGAACCGACATAATCGATATAGCCTTTGCCGTCGGCGTCATACAGATACGCACCGTCAGCGCGTTCGATGAACAGCGGCACACCGCCCACACCGGTAAATGCACGTACCGGGGAGTTCACACCGCCGGGGATCAGGCGTTGCGCTGCGGCATACAGGTTTTCTGACTTACTCATTGTTCTGCTCCTGCTGTTCGGGAAAAAAATCTGGCGCCATTCTACGGGAATAACGGCTTGCGCTAAAGTTTAGGGTATATACTTTCCTGCGCATGCGGCGGCACGCAGTGCCAAGCTTGAGACTTGATTGCACTGGACGGCTGGCAGATAATAGCGAGATTAAGGTCGTTTTCTGACCTCGACGTTTACCCGGAGTAAAAGATGAGTGACGACTTAGCAGCGCTGCCTTTGCAATTCACTGATGCAGCAGCAAAAAAAGTGAAAAATCTGATTTCTGATGAAGAGAATCCTGAGCTGAAATTGCGCGTTTATATTACCGGCGGCGGCTGCAGCGGTTTCCAGTACGGCTTCACCTTTGACGATCAAATGAATGACGGCGACATGACCATCGAGAAACAAGGCGTGGCGCTGGTGGTGGATCCGATGAGCCTGCAATATCTGGTGGGCGGTTCCGTGGATTACACCGAAGGCCTGGAAGGTTCACGTTTTATCGTGACCAACCCGAATGCCAAAACCACCTGCGGTTGCGGTTCTTCCTTCAGCATCTAATGCTGCTTCTGGCTGCCGTTCTGGTAGCCAGATTCCTACCACTCAATGGTCACTAAACGCGCAGATTCATGGCGCGTAGCATCGCGTTTTAACACACGTTCGGTAATGCGCGGCTGCGCGCTGAAATGGCGTCCACAATCCACGGTGGGCAGAGTGTGTTCATTCTGGCGTGAGATATCGCAACGCGAGAATAACGTCAAGGTGACGGCGATAGAGCCGGTCGACGTGGCCGCACTCAGTGGTGCAGCGATCACGAGCCCTATGGCCAGCAGCAGTGCTCTGGTCATGAATAGTTCCTGGTGAAGACAAAATTGCGCTAAGCGCTAAAAATGGGCACAGAGCATACGTGGCCGCTGCGCCTTGTATTATGATTTACGACAATTTCTGCCGGATCTTTAATCTTTATTGGTGCTTTTTTTCGTCGGATGTAAATCTGCACACAGCTGTTTCGCCGCCAGCAGCATGCGAGGCCCCGGACGGCTCAGCCAGTCGTCATTGATGGCGATCACCGGCACATCCAGCTGCGGCTGCCAGAATTTGGCCATGCTGGCGGCCTGTGCGGCGTCACCGCCAATCACAATCGCCTGCGGATGGCGCATCAGTACTTGTTCACGGCTCACCTGCGGCCAACTGACGCT
>NZ_DAMBSA010000086.1:0-4446 GCF_032054795.1 Pantoea sp. CTOTU49201 | reverse complement strand
CGCCGCACAGTTCAATCACCTGGTTTTGCATGGTGTTGCGCGAAGCGGTAAACAGCGGTTGCTGACCAAACTGCAAAAACAGCGGGATCGGCGTGCTTTGCTGATACTGCTTGCGCAGCGCCGCTTCCTGCGCGCGTAATGTCTGCGCTGCGTCAATCGCTTGCTGTGGCTGCGGGCTCCAGCGCTGTAACGCCGCCAGCGCATCGATCATTTGATCAATGGTTTGCGGATCGATCCACTCAACCTTAATCCCGAAACGTTGCAGCTGTTCGATTTGTCGCTGCGGATTACCGCCACGCCATGCCAGCACCACATCCGGCTTGAGCTGCAGAATGCGTTCTACTTTGATGCCTTGCCAGTTCGCGACCTGTTCCAGCGCGTTAGCCTGCGCGGGATAATCGGAGAAGGCGCTGACGGCCAGCGGCGTAATGCCCGCGGCGAAGGCCAGTTCGGTCAGATGGGGCGAAAGCGTAATAACGCGCGGCGCGGCGGCGAACAGGCTGTTGCACAGCAGCAACAGCCCAAGCAGCAGGATTTTAGCCACGCGCCAGCTGAACCAGCAGGTTTTCTACCATCAGTGAAGACTGTTTTGCCGCAACGCTTAGGAACTCGTCAAAGCTCAGGTGTGATTCCTGATCGGCGACGTCAGAAATCGCGCGCACCACCACAAAAGGCACCTTGAACTGATGGCAAACGTGTCCGATCGCGGTCGCTTCCATCTCCACCGCAATCGCCTGCGGGAAGGTGGTGCGGATACGCGCCAGCGGTGCCGCGCCGTTGATAAAGGCATCGCCGCTCACTACCAAACCGCGTACCGCGTTGAGGTCGAGCTGCTTGATAACCCGCTCAGCGGCGGCAATCAGTTTGTCATCTGCCACGAAAGCCGCGGGGCAACCGGCCATCTGGCCTGGCTCGTAACCGAAGGCGGTGACGTCGGCGTCGTGATAGCGCACTTCATCGGACACCACGATATCGCCCACTTTCAGCGTGGGCGCCAATCCGCCAGCAGAACCGGTGTTGATCACCACATCCGGCTTGCATAGCTGGAGCAACAAGGTTGTGCCGAGCGCGGCAGCCACTTTACCGATGCCTGATTTCAGCAGCGCTACTTCAACACCGTTCAGCGTGCCGGTGTAAATTTCGCAGCCGGCCAGCGTCAGTGTCTGGCGGTTTTCGATTTTGTCACGCAGCAGAGTAACTTCCTGCTCCATCGCGCCAATAATGCCTACTTTCATAAGAATCTCGCTAATTTAATGGATGTAACCCGCAAAAGTGAGGCATAGTCTAACATGGCTGATTGAGGAAGAATTCACGAAAAAATAAGGGGTAATTATGGCGACGATCAATTTCAGGAAGAAGATCAGTTTCACCCGCCCTTATACCAGCCGCAAAGATCCCGAAGGGGAATACTTTATTACCCGCCACTTTGAAAGCGATCGCGGACGTATTATTAACTCCGCCGCGATTCGTCGACTGCAACAGAAAACCCAGGTATTCCCGCTGGAGCGCAACGCGGCGGTGCGTTCGCGTTTGACACACTCGCTGGAAGTACAGCAAACCGGGCGATATATCACCAAAGAGATTCTGCAAGCGCTGAAAATTCAAGGCGGCGGCCTGGCGAATTATGGACTGGATGAGTTCGAAGGTGCCTTCGAAAGCCTGATTGAGATGGCCTGTTTGCTGCACGATGTTGGCAATCCGCCGTTTGGTCACTTTGGTGAGGCGGCGATAAATGACTGGTTCGACGATAATCTGCCTGCCGAGCTCGTCGATCCGCTGGTGGCGGGCGTTGCCGATGAGGTGGAGCGCGCTGCTTTTGACCAGTTAAATGCAATGATTCGTCAAGATTTATGCCATTTCGAAGGCAACGCTCAGGCGATTCGTTTGGTGCACACGCTGCTGCAACTCAATCTCAGCTATGCGCAGGTCGCCTGTATTTTGAAATATACCGCACCCGCATGGTGGCAAGGCGATAAACCGGCTGAATTTAGCGTATTAATGAAAAAGCCGGGCTTCTATTTATCCGAGCGTGAATATGTGGCTGAGTTACGCGAAGCGACGAATATAAAACAGCACCATCGTTTTCCTCTCACCTGGATAATGGAAGCCGCCGACGATATCTCTTATTGCATTGCCGATCTGGATGACGCCGTAGAAAAAGACATCTTCCATGTTGAAACGCTGTATAAGCATTTACTCGATGCCTGGGGCACGGTAAAAACCGGCGATGTTTTCAGCCGCACCATCGGCGATGCCTGGAAAGAGGCTAATCAGAAAAAACGCCGCAGTATCAGCGATCAATTCTTTATGTCGCTGCGGGTTAACGTGCAAAACGTGCTGGTTAGCCATGCGGTTAAGCGTTTCATCGACAACTTGCCGGCTATTTTCGAAGGCGATTTTAATCATGCTTTACTGGAAGATGATGGCGAAGAAGGGCGCTTGCTGAAACTGTTTAAAACGGTGGCGCGTCAGCAGGTGTTTAATCATCCTGAAGTTGAACAACTGGAATTGCAGGGTTATCGGGTGATTAAAGGTCTGCTCGAAATATATCAGTCATTGCTGTTGCTGGATTACGAGCAATTTACCACTTTGATGAACGAGGATTTTCTGGCAAAGCATCCAATTGAAACCCGGCTGTTTCATAAGCTTTCCGGCAAACATCGCAAAGCCTATCAGCAACACATGCGTTCATTAATTGTTGAGCATAAATATCAGCGCCTATTGTGGGAACGTTATTATCGTGCGCGTCTGATTCAGGACTACATTAGCGGGATGACGGACAATTATGCCTGGGATGAATATCGTCGTTTAATGGCGGTTGAATAAGCGCAGAATTGTAAAGACGAAGAACAATTTTTTACCTTTGCCTAAAACTTTATTAGGAACTTCGCGCTAAAAACTTAATCTCACCATCACGACCACAGCAATGGTCTGGCCGTAATTCTTAGAGAGACACAGATAAATGAAAAAAAACACAATTATGCTGGCGTTGGCGCTGAGTTTCGGCGCGACGGCGTTGAGCCCTGTGAGTGTATTTGCCGCAGAGACCGCTTCTTCTTCCAGCCAGCAGTTGCCAAGCCTGGCACCGATGCTGGAAAAAGTCATGCCGTCCGTGGTGAGTATCAGCGTGGAAGGCACGACGACGGTTAAAACACCGCGTATGCCACAGCAGTTCCAGCAATTCTTTGGTGATAATTCTCCGTTCTGTCAGGACGGTTCACCGTTCCAGAGTTCGCCAATGTGCCAAAACGGCGCGGGCGGTGACGGCGGCGGCGCGGATGGCGGTGCTAACGCGCAGAAACAGCAGTTCCGTGCGCTCGGTTCTGGCGTGGTGATTAACGCGGATAAAGGCTATGTGGTAACTAACAACCACGTGGTGGATAACGCGACCAAAATTCAGGTTCAGCTCAGCGATGGCCGTCGCTACGATGCCAAAGTAATTGGTAAAGATCCGCAGTCAGATATCGCGCTGATTCAGCTGCAGGATGCGAAAAACCTCACCGCAATCAAAATTGCCGACTCTGACAACCTGCGCGTCGGTGATTACACCGTGGCGATCGGTAACCCGTACGGCCTCGGCGAAACCGTGACCTCGGGGATTGTTTCAGCGCTGGGCCGTAGCGGTCTAAACGTTGAAAACTATGAAAACTTCATCCAGACCGATGCGGCGATCAACCGGGGTAACTCCGGCGGCGCGTTGGTTAACCTTAACGGTGAGCTGATCGGGATTAACACCGCGATTCTGGCGCCGGACGGCGGCAACATCGGTATCGGCTTTGCGATCCCAAGTTCAATGGTGAAAAACCTTACCGCGCAGATGGTGGAGTACGGTCAGGTGAAACGCGGCGAGCTGGGCATTATGGGCACCGAGCTGAACTCTGAGCTGGCAAAAGCGATGAAAGTCGATGCGCAGCGCGGCGCCTTTGTTAGCCAGGTGCTGCCGAATTCCGCTGCGGCGAAAGCCGGCGTGAAAGCGGGTGACGTAGTGGTGTCGATGAACGGTAAAGCGCTGACCAGCTTCGCGGCGCTGCGTGCAGAAGTCGGCTCGCTGCCGGTCGGCACCAAACTGCAGCTGGGTCTGCTGCGCGATGGCAAACCGGTGAACGTCACGGTTGAACTGCAGCAGAGCTCGCAGGATAAAGTGCAGTCCGCCACCATTTACACCGGCATTGAAGGTGCCGATCTCAGCAATATCGATACTAACGGCCAGAAAGGCGTGCGTGTCGATAGCGTTAAACCGGGCAGCGCAGCGGCGCGTATCGGTCTGAAGAAAGGTGACGTGATTCTGGGCGTGAACCAGCAAGCCGTGGCTAACCTTGGCGAGCTGCGTAAAGTGCTTGATACCAAACCTTCGGTGCTGGCACTGAACGTACAGCGCGGTGACAGCAGTTTGTATCTGCTGATGCAGTAAGTTTCAGGTTGTTGATAACAGGCGAGCTTCGGCTC
>NZ_DAMBSA010000085.1:0-13357 GCF_032054795.1 Pantoea sp. CTOTU49201 | reverse complement strand
GCGGCCCGAAGGGTGAGACGCAACGCGTCGAATCATCCTTCTCCCACCACCATCACATATTCTCCTTCTCTCGCTAAAATCACCGAATTCAAATTTATCATCCAGAGAAGGATGAGAAGCTTCGACTGAAGGTTCGAGTCGAACAAAGTGAGACAACGCGCTTTAGCGCGGCCCGAAGGGTGAGACGCAACGCGTCGAATCATCCTTCTCCCACCACCATCAATACCATTCTCCTGTTTTTCCCACTTGTTTTAATCGTTGTAACCTCCTGATTCACACCATGACTTTTGCCCAAAAACTCGTTACCATCGCGCCATACTTTTGCGGATAAAAATGGCAGCGAAATGAAATTTGTCTCTTTCAACATCAACGGCTTGCGTGCGCGTCCTCATCAATTAGCCGCGCTGGTTGAACAGCATCAACCTGATGTCATCGGCTTGCAGGAAACCAAAGTGCATGACGATATGTTCCCGCTCGAAGACGTCAGCAAACTGGGCTATCACGTGTTTTATCACGGACAGAAAGGTCATTACGGCGTCGCGCTGCTGACCAAAGCTGAGCCAGTCAGTGTCTCACGCGGTTTTCCCGGCGATGATGAAGATGCTCAGCGCCGTATAATCATGGCGGAAATCCCGAGTCCAATTGGCGATATCACCGTTATCAACGGTTATTTCCCGCAGGGTGAAAGCCGCGACCATCCCACCAAGTTCCCAGCAAAAGAGAAGTTTTATCGCGATCTGCAAAGCTATCTTGAGCAGCAGTTGGCCGTCGATAAACCGGTGTTGATCATGGGGGACATGAACATCAGCAGCACTGATTTTGACATCGGCATTGGTGAAGAGAATCGTAAACGCTGGCTGCGCACCGGCAAGTGCTCGTTCCTGCCTGAAGAGCGCGAGTGGATGGATCGCTTGCTACAGTGGGGTTTGGTTGATACCTGGCGCGATAAGTTCCCGGAAACTAACGATCGTTTCTCATGGTTTGATTACCGCTCGAAAGGCTTTGACGACAATCGTGGTCTGCGCATCGATCTGCTGCTGGCGAGCCAACCTCTGGCCTCGCGCTGTATTGAGAGTGGCATCGATTACGATATCCGCAGCATGGAAAAACCGTCGGATCACGCCCCGGTTTGGTCAACGTTTAAGCTGTAATGAAGCAGCGTGGCGTGATACGCCACGCGCTTTTATTTGATGATTTTCCAGATTAGCGGATTAGTACCTAATACCTTCTCATCTCTGCCACACTGCAATAACACACCTTCCGCTTTGACCACCGCACCTTCCGAATAACTGCGGTTCTCATAGGTACAGCACTGCATACAGTTGCTCTGACGATTGTTTTGCCCTTGCGTCCACACTTCGGGTGGCAGATCCACCACCACGTCGGTATTACCCGTACGATTATTTTCCGGCTGGCGGTTAGCCAGCGCCGAGGTGCTGCATAACAATAATCCGCCCAGCAACATCATTGCATAACGCATCACTCTGTCTCCTTGGTTTTGCGACGAGCCGTTTTGGGTTTGGCTCTCTTTTTGGCCCCAGGCGCAGTCAATCCGCGAAAGGCCTGTAACGACGGTCGCTGGCGTGCTTCACCAATCAGCCCAATCAAGGTGCTGACCAGCGGCTGCATAAACTCATCATAGCGACAAGATTTCTCACTGATGCGGGTCAGGGTAGATTCCCATTGCGCCGTCATATCCGGCCGGGCGGCCATTTCTGGCAGCGCATGGATCAACGCCCTGCCCGCATCCGTCGAATGAATATAGCGGCCTTTTTTCACCAGAAAAGTGCGGCGGAACAGCAATTCGATAATGCCTGCACGTGTCGCTTCCGTACCTAAACCATCGGTTGCACGCAGCACTTTCTTTAATTCTTTATCCTGCACAAAGCGGGCGATACCCGTCATCGCGGACAACAGTGTCGCATCGGTAAACGGACGCGGCGGCTGCGTCTGCTTCGCCAGCACTTCGCCGCGCTCGCATAGCAGCTCATCGCCTTTGGCGACCACCGGCAGCGGCGTGCCATCGTTCTCCTCGTCACGCTCTTTGCTGCCGAGCAGCGCACGCCAGCCGGCTTCGGCCAGAAAGCGCGCTTTGGCGATAAATTTTCCGCCGCCAATATCGAGGTCAATCACGCATTTGCGGAACACCGCATCCGGGCAAAACTGCATCAGATATTGGCGCGCAATCAGGCCGTAAATATTGGCTTCATTCTCAGTCAGATTGACCTTACTGGCACGCGCGGTAGGAATGATGGCGTGGTGCGCATCGACCTTTTTATCATCCCAACAGCGGTTCTTCTGGTCGGGATTGAAATCTGCTGGCGGTGTCAGATTGGGTTGATGCGCCTGAATGGCGTTCAACACCGCATGGCGTCCGGCAAAGTGTTCATCGGGCAGATAGCGGCTATCGGAGCGCGGATAGGTAATCAACTTGTGGGTTTCATACAGCCGCTGACAACAATCGAGTACGTTTTGCGCGCTAAGGCCAAAGCGTTTGCCGGCTTCTATCTGCAGGCCAGAAAGCGAGAATGGCAGCGGCGCGGTATCCGATTCGCGTTTGTCGTTATATCCGGTGACCAGCGCGGGCTTCCCGTTGATACGCTCAAGCACGTGATCCGCCAGCGGACGATGCAGCAATCTCCCCTCTTCATCCTGCCACGGCTCGCAAGCATCGCTTGGTACCCATGTCGCGACAAAACGTTCTTCCTTTGGCGTGACGATGTGCGCTTTAACTTCGAAATAGTCCTTCGGAATAAAGTTCTCTATCTCTTCATCGCGACGCACCACCAGACCCAGCACCGGCGTCTGTACGCGGCCAACCGACAGCACGCCATCGTAACCCGCATTACGCCCCAGCAGGGTAAAAGCGCGCGTCATATTGATGCCATACAGCCAGTCAGCGCGCGCACGCGCTAATGCGGACACGCACAGCGGAATAAATTCGCGGTTCTCACGCAAACGGCCGACCGCACGCTCAACCGCCGAGGGGTTGAGATCGTTAATCAAACAGCGCTGCACCGTTTTGCGTTTTTCTGGCGCGAGTTGCAGGTAATCCAGCACCTCATCCACCAGCAGTTGACCTTCACGATCGGGGTCACCCGCATGCACCACCGCGCTGGCTTGTTGCAGCAGGCCTTCAATCACTTTTAACTGCTTCGCCACGGAAGGACGCGGCTGCAAGCGCCATTTTTCCGGAATAATTGGTAAATCAGCCAGATTCCAGCGCGCATAGCGGCTGTCGTAACTGTCGGGTTGCGCCTGTTCAAGCAGGTGCCCAACACACCAGGTCACAACCTGGTCATTTCCGCAGGCAATATAGCCGTCTCCACGTCGATGCGGTTTCGGCAACACGTCGGCAATCGCACGCGCTAAGCTGGGTTTTTCGGCAATAAACAAACGCATGGATGGCGTCGTTCCTTAACGTCAGGTAACTACGGTAATCAGTGGACGATCGGCTCTAGAGGCAAACAGTTCGCCAATCGACGTTGCTTGCACGCCTGCTGCAGAGGCACAGCGCTGGAACGCATCAATAGCGCTGGGTTGAACCGCCACCAGCAAGCCGCCGGAGGTTTGTGGATCGCACAGCAGCGCGCGGGTGGCATCATCAAGCGGGGAAACCTGCTCGCCATAGCTGGCGAAGTTGCGGCTGGTGCCGCCCGGCACAGCGCCCGCAGCGATATAGTCATCGACGCCCGCCAGGCGCGGTACCTGCGACGCAATCACTTCGGCACGCAATCCGGAACCGTGGCAGATTTCACTCAAATGGCCGAGTAAGCCAAAACCGGTAACATCAGTCATCGCACTGACGCCCGCCAGTTTGGCGAATTCCGCTCCGGCTTTATTCAGCTGGCACATCACATCGGCGGCCAGCGACTGATGTTCAGGCCGCAGCAGCCCTTTTTTCTCGGCGGTAGTGAGAATGCCAATGCCTAAAGGTTTGGTGAGGAAGAGCTGACAGCCGGCCTGCGCCGCGCTGTTCTTTTTCACACGCGCCACATCGACGATACCGGTTACCGCCAGACCAAAGATCGGCTCAGGTGCATCAATCGAGTGCCCGCCCGCCAGCGCGATTCCCGCCGCCTGACAAGCAGCACGCCCGCCTTCGACCACCTGCTGCGCCACTTCCGGACTCAATACATTCACCGGCCAGCCTAAAATGGCGATCGCCATGATCGGTTTCCCGCCCATGGCATAAATATCGCTGATGGCGTTAGTGGCGGCGATACGACCAAAGGTAAAAGGATCGTCAACGATCGGCATAAAGAAATCGGTGGTCCTTACCACCGCAGTACCATTCCCGAGATCGTACACCGCGGCGTCATCACGCGTTTCATTGCCCACCAGCAGTTGCGGATCGTGAAACGGGCTGAGCTCACTGCGCAGAATGGTTTCTAAAACCTGCGGCGAAATTTTGCACCCGCAACCCGCACCGTGGCTGTATTGCGTTAAACGAAGAGGTTCACTCATGGCGACTTCCTTATGCGATGAACAGAAGGCGCTATGTTAGCCTGGCTGTCAGTTGGGAGTAAGTGTTGCACGACCTAACCTCGATCTTTCGCACAGGCTTTGTGCAATCTCTGCAACGGCGCCTAACCTGCCGTAAATCGCCGCCGTTATCTGTCAGAAATAACTGACAAACTGCGCGGTGTCAGGTGCAACCACAGTGGTGTTGGCTTTCAACTGCGGCGTGCCGAGATAGAGGAAACCGACAATCGCATCCTGTTCGCGGCAGCCGAAGGCTTCGCGCACGGACGGATGATCGGTCCAGGGCCCGCTACGCCAGATGCCGTTGAAGCCTTGCGCCACGGCGGCCATCTGCATCGCCATCACGGCACAGCTTGCAGACGCCAGCTGTTCCCAGTGCGGCACTTTGGCGTGATCTTCACAATGCGCCACCACGGTGATGATCATCGGCGCGCGAAAAGGCGCGGAAGCTGCTTTGTCGATCGCCTTCTGCTCAAGGTTGCTGTCCCGCGCGGCTTGTTCCAGCAAGTTAGCAAAACGCTCGCGCCCTTCATTTTCGACAATAATGAAACGCCAGGGCTGCAATGTGCCGTGATCGGGTGCGCGCATCGCGGCGTGCAGAATATTTTGCAGCGCTTCCCCCGCCGGAGCCGGTTCTGCCAGACGTGACGCCGAGCGGCGATTAACTAATAAATCCAATGCATCCATTATTCTTCTCCCGTGAATAAAAAGCGTGGGCTAATCCTGGCACAGCGCGATCTTTTGTAACAGTCTGGCGCGATTTCCTGCTGACTTTTCGCACGCCGCTCTTTAGGATGAACCCGACATCGGGGCAGACCGCGTGCTGGCTGCCCTGCTACGTGAATATGGAGAGTTTATGCGCACTTTGTGGCGAATTATTTCCGGCCTGTTCCGCTGGACCTGGCGGGTACTGAATTTTATTCGGGAATTTATTCTTAATTTATTTCTTATTGTGTTGATCCTGGCGGGCGTCGGGATTTGGCTGCAGGTTTCCAGTTCCAACAGCAGTGAACCTGTGCAGCAAGGCGCGCTGAAAATCGATCTGAGCGGTGTGCTGGTCGATAAACCTTCCGTCAGTAATCGTTTGAGCCGTATCAGCCGTCAACTGTTAGGCGCCAACAGCGATCGCCTGCAGGAGAACTCCCTGTTTGACGTCGTTGACGCGATCCGCCAAGCCAAAACCGATAAAAACATCACTGGCATCGTGCTGGAGCTGCGTGACTTTGCTGGTGGCGATCAACCTTCGCTGCAATATGTGGGTAAAGCGCTGCGCGAATTCCGTGACGCCGGCAAACCTATTTACGCGGTCGGCGACAGTTACAGCCAGGCGCAATACTACATCGCCAGCTATGCCAACAAGGTCTATCTCTCACCGCAGGGCACGGTCGATTTGCACGGCTTCGCCACTAACGGTTTGTACTACAAGTCTCTGCTGGATAAGTTGAAAGTGAACTCGCATGTGTTCCGCGTAGGCACTTACAAATCTGCGGTTGAGCCGTTCCTGCGTGACGATATGTCACCAGAAGCGCGCGACGCCGATGGTCGCTGGATCGGTCAGCTGTGGCAGAATTACCTGAATACCGTGGCGGCTAATCGTCAGATCACCCCAGAACAGCTGTTCCCTGGCGCAGCCGGCATCATTAGCGGCCTGCAAGCGGTACAAGGCGATACGGCGAAATATGCACTTAACAATAAATTGGTGGATGCGCTGGATACACGTGCAGCCGCCGATCAGGAACTGGTGAAAACTTTCGGCTGGGATAAGGCAAATAACGATTACCGTAGCGTCAGTATCTACGACTATACCGTTAAACAGCCGCCGCAGAGTCAGGATGGCAATATCGCGGTGATCCTCGCCAGCGGGGCGATTATGGATGGTGAAGAGAGCGCCGGAAATGTCGGCGGTGATACCACGGCGTCGCAAATTCGCGATGCGCGTCTGGATCCGAAAATCAAAGCCATTGTATTGCGTGTCAACAGCCCAGGCGGCAGCGTCACCGCATCGGAAGCGATCCGTGAAGAGCTGGCTGCAGCTCACGATGCGGGTAAACCGGTAGTGGTTTCGATGGGCGGCATGGCAGCATCCGGCGGTTACTGGATTTCAACGCCTGCTGATTACATCGTGGCGGCCCCCAGCACGCTGACCGGCTCCATCGGTATCTTTGGCGTGATTAACACCGTTGAAAACAGCCTGAGTTCGGTGGGTGTGCATACTGACGGTGTGGCTACATCGCCGCTGGCGGACGTGGCCACCACTAAAGCGCTGCCAACCGAAGTGCAGCAGCTGATGCAGCTGACCATTGAGAACGGCTATCGTAACTTCGTAAGCCTGGTGGCGACCTCGCGTCACAAAACGCCAGACGAAATCAATGCGATTGCGCAGGGGCACGTTTGGACCGGTAGCGATGCGAAAGCCAATGGTTTGGTCGATGCGTTGGGTGACTTTGACGATGCCGTAGCAAAAGCCGCTGAGTTGGCGAAAGTCGCCAAGCCGGAGTTGAGCTGGTATCAGGATGATCCGGGCATCATCGATCTGCTGCTGAATCAGATGAACGCGTCGGTTCAGGCGGTGTTGCCGGCTGCGCTGAAAGTCTGGCTGCCTGCGCCAATGTTGGACGTGATGAGCGCAATGAAGCAGCAACCTGGCTTACTGAATAACCTCAACGATCCGCAAAATCGCTACGCTTTCTGCCTTAACTGCGGCAACGTACGCTAATCTTTACAGCCCGGCCGCTGGTCGGGCTGCTTTTCGTTCGCAATCCCCTTATACTGCGCGTTTTACGGCAAGTCTGAGTTCCTTCATGCAAAAGAAAAATATCTACGTAGCCTACACCGGCGGCACCATCGGGATGCAGCGCTCTGCGCAGGGCTACATTCCGGTATCGGGTCATCTGCAGCAGCAGCTGGCAAACATGCCCGAATTCCATCGGCCTGAAATGCCGGCTTTCACCATCCATGAATATCAGCCGCTGATGGATTCCTCGGACATGACGCCGCAGGATTGGCAATCGATTGCGAACGATATTAAGCAAAACTACGATCGCTACGATGGCTTTGTGATTTTGCATGGTACCGACACCATGGCATTCACCGCTTCAGCGCTCTCCTTTATGCTGGAGAACCTCGCCAAGCCGGTGATTGTCACCGGCTCGCAAATTCCCCTGGCAGAATTGCGTTCTGATGGTCAGCAAAATCTGCTGAACTCGCTGTACGTGGCAGCCAATTATCCAATCAATGAAGTTGCCCTGTTTTTCAACAACACGCTGTTCCGCGGCAACCGCACCACCAAGGCGCATGCTGACGGCTTTAATGCCTTCGCGTCGCCAAACCTGGCGCCATTGCTGGAAGCAGGCATTCATATCCGCCGGTTGAATACGCCGCCCGCACCGCAAGGTCATGGCGAGCTGATTGTGCATCCGATCACGCCGCAGCCGATTGGCGTGGTGACGATTTATCCGGGTATCTCTGCTGACGTGGTGGGTAACTTCCTGCGTCAGCCGGTGAAAGCCTTGATCCTGCGTTCCTACGGCGTGGGCAACGCGCCGCAAAATGCCGAGTTCCTGTCGGAACTGCAACAGGCCAGCGATCGCGGCATTGTGGTGGTGAATCTGACGCAGTGTATGTCCGGCAAAGTGAATATGGGCGGCTATGCCACCGGCAATGCGCTGGAGCATGCGGGCGTGATCAGCGGTTTTGATCTCACGGTTGAGGCGACATTAACCAAACTGCATTTTTTATTAAGTCAGAACCTCACCAGCGCGGAAATTCGTGCCAAAATGCAGCAGAATTTACGCGGCGAACTGACCGAAGATTGATACGGAGCGAACGAATGAAGCGGGCATTGATAATTATCGATATTCAGAACGATTTTTGCCCCGGCGGCCCAATGGCGGTGCGTGATGGTGACCAAACGGTTGCCGTCGCCAATCGATTTGCGCGTGAGTTTCACGATCGGGGCGAATGTGTGGTGGCATTGCAGGACTGGCATCCAGCCAATCACGGCAGCTTCGCCTCAATCTCTGGCGAGCCGGTTTACACGCTGGGCGAATTAAACGGTTTAGCGCAAATCTGGTGGCCGGATCACGGTATTGAGAACTCTGTCGGGGCGGATTTCCACCCCGATCTCGATCGCTCTCTGATTGATGCCGTGTTCCATAAAGGGGGCGATGTTGAGGTGGATAGCTACAGCGCCTTCTTTGATAACGGCCATCGCCGCAAGACAGAGCTCGATAGCTGGCTGCGCGAGCGCGGCATCAGCGATTTAGTGATGTTGGGTATTGCCACCGATTACTGCGTCAAATACAGCGTGCTGGATGCGCTGGAGTTGGGTTACAACGTGGAGGTGGTTAAAGAAGGCTGCCGTGGTGTGAACCTGAATCCGGATGACAGTGAAATTGCGTTCGATCAGATGGCAGCACAAGGTGCGGTATTAATCTGAAAATAAGGGGCTGGTGAGAACCAGCCCTTTGGCTTTTTAGTGCAGGTTGATGCGTGTGACATCTGGCTCAATGCCGAACTCTTCTTTCAGCTGTTTCTTCGATTTCATCACCATATCGCCACCTTTACTGATGGTCATATGCTGCGGATCGTCATTGTGGCGAGCCTGCCACAACATCACCAGCTGCAGACAATTCTCTTTCTGCTCCGGCGTTAGCGCAACGCCATCCGGCCATTTGCCGATCTCAACCGCCGTGGAGAGTCGCTCGTACACTTCCGGCGTCATCGCCTCCAGCATCGCTTCCAGTTCCTGTTTCATGCTTAGCCCTCTTGCTGATTGCCCTGCTCATCAGTGAAGTTTAGCGAGGCGGAGTTCACGCAATAGCGCTCACCGCTTGGCTGTGGGCCATCCGGGAACACATGCCCTAAATGCGCATCACAGTTGCCACAACGAATCTCAACCCGATGCATGCCGTGTGAATCATCTTCCAGATAGCGGATAGCTTCGTCACTGAAAGGCTGATAGAAACTTGGCCAGCCACAGCCTGAATCATATTTGGTTTCGGAGAGAAACAGCGGCGAGTTACAAACTAAGCAGTGGTAAATCCCTTCCTGCTTATTGTGCAGCAAGGCGCCCGAGAAAGGGGGCTCCGTTCCACGATGCTGAGTGACATAGCGCTGCATTTCGGAAAGCTGCGCAATTTTTGCGTCGGGTGCGGTGTCTTTAGCCATTTTGAGTTCCGGAGTGTCATTCTGAAAAAATCGACTAGTATTCTAACAAACGTACAACATCTATCGGGTCTTTTTTCGTGCTAACGCATCCGACATCTCTTCCACAGCACGATTTTGTGATGGCGATCACCCTTTGCAAAAGTCATCCCTTTTCAGCCCGCATTCGGCGTAACATAGGCGCGCAATAAGGGTGCTGCGTAAGCGATTGCGCAACGAATTATTCCTGGTGTTGGAATTGACCTGTCGCAACAATTGACACGATTCCGCTTGACGCCTGGTAAGGTTTTTGTAATTTTACAGCCAACCTTTTATTCACTAACAAATAGCTGGTGGAATATATGACTATCAAAGTAGGTATTAACGGTTTTGGCCGTATCGGTCGCATCGTTTTCCGTGCTGCGCAGCAGCGTTCTGACATCGAAATCGTCGCGATCAACGATCTGCTCGACGCCGATTACATGGCATACATGCTGAAGTATGACTCTACTCACGGTCGTTTTGACGGCACTGTAGAAGTGAAAGACGGTGCACTGATTGTTAACGGTAAGAAAATCCGTGTTACCGCTGAGAAAGACCCGGCTAACCTGAAGTGGGACGAAGTGGGTGTTGACGTTGTTGCTGAAGCGACCGGTATCTTCCTGACCGACGAAACTGCACGTAAACACATCACCGCTGGCGCGAAGAAAGTGGTTCTGACGGGTCCTTCTAAAGACAGCACCCCAATGTTCGTTCGTGGCGCTAACTTTGACAAATATGCTGGCCAGGACATCGTTTCTAACGCGTCTTGCACCACTAACTGCCTGGCTCCACTGGCTAAAGTTATCAACGACAACTTCGGTATCGTTGAAGGTCTGATGACCACCGTGCACGCAACTACCGCAACCCAGAAAACCGTTGATGGCCCGTCTCACAAAGACTGGCGTGGCGGCCGTGGCGCAGCGCAGAACATCATCCCATCTTCTACCGGTGCAGCTAAAGCAGTTGGCGTTGTTCTGCCAGAGCTGAACGGCAAACTGACCGGTATGGCGTTCCGCGTTCCTACTCCAAACGTGTCTGTTGTTGACCTGACTGTTCGCCTGGAAAAACCAGCGACATACAAAGAAATTTGTGCAGTGATCAAAGCTGAGTCAGAAGGCAAAATGAAAGGCGTACTGGGCTACATCGAAGACGACGTGGTTTCTACCGATTTCAACGGCGAAACCCTGACTTCAGTGTTCGATGCTAAAGCAGGTATCGCTCTGAACGACAACTTCGTGAAACTGGTTTCCTGGTACGATAACGAAACTGGTTACTCACACAAAGTTCTGGATCTGATTGCACTGGTTGCTTCTAAGTAAGCTAACCGGCTAAACAGACAAGGGGTGACTTCGGTCGCCCCTTTTTTTCGACTGGATAAAGAGAAGGTCTGACCATGCAAGATACGCTTTATACCCTTCCGGTAGTGAATCAAATCACCCCTTATCTTTCACAGCGTCAGCAGGGTGATTTGCCGATTGTGGTGATCAGCCATCCCAAAGTACGTGCGGCGATTGCCCTACAAGGCGCACATCTGCTCTCGTGGCAGCCTAGCGGCCAGCAGCCGGTAATTTGGCTCAGCGAAAAGACGCCGTTTACCACGGGCAAAGCAATTCGCGGCGGCGTGCCTATTTGCTGGCCGTGGTTTGGTCCGGCTGGTGAACCGGCGCACGGTTTTGCACGCAATATGCCGTGGACATTGACCGCCCATGACGAAAACGAAGATGCGGTGTTGCTGACTTTCACACTGGAAAGCAACGCACAAACCAAAAAGCTGTGGCCACACGATTTCACCCTGCTCGCTCGTTTCCGCATTGCTGAGCATTGTGAAATTGAGCTGGAAGCCTACGGCGATTATGAAGCCACGGCGGCGTTGCACAGCTACTTCCAGATTGCAGATATCGCGCAGGTCGAAGTGAGCGGATTGGGTAATAGCTTTATCGATAAGGTTAACGATAATGCGGTTGGCGCATCAGACGGCAAACAGACCTATCCTAATCGCGTTGATCGTATTCACACCGCAGCGGATGACTGCAGCGTGATTCACGATAAAGCCGGCAAACGTCAGATTGAAATCTATCACCACTATCAGAGTGACGTTGTCACGTGGAATCCGGGTCCAGAATTGTCGTGCAGCATGGGTGACATGCCAAATGAAGGCTACAAAACCATGGTGTGCGTAGAAACGGCGCGCATAAGCAAGCCGTTAAAAAGCGCGGGCGAATCTCCTGCGCGTTTGGGCACCACGATTCGTATCGTCAACAAGTAATAAGATGCGGCGCTGTTGCGCCGCTAAACCACATCCAATGCGGTTTTAGTCAGCGGCGCAGGAAACGCCCGATCGATGATGCACAGCTCTTCAAGGGTCAGATTGACGCCAAGCGCCGCCGCATTTTGCTGCACATGTGCAACGCTGCTGGCTTTTGGAATGGCTAAAACGCCCGGCTGACGTATCACCCAGGCCAGCATCACTTGCGCCACGCTAATGCCCTTCTGTTGTGCAATCTGTTGAAGATGCGCATCGTCAAACAGCGCCTGGCGCAATCGTCCAGCCTGTGCCAGCGGACAATATGCCATAATGGGCATCTCACGCTGCTGACATTGCGGCAGTAAATCGAACTCGATCCCACGCGACGCTAAGTGGTACAACACCTGATTCGTTAAACACGCCTTGCCGCCGGGCTCATGCCACAGTTCCAGCATATCGTCGTGGTCAAAGTTAGAGACGCCCCAATAGCGAATTTTGCCCTGCTGCTGCAAAGATTCCATCGCGCGGATGGTTTCTTCTAAGGGCACATTGCCCCGCCAGTGCAACAGATAAAGATCGAGGTAATCGGTTTGTAGACGGCGCAGACTGCGTTCGCAAGCTTCAATAGCGTCAACTTCTCCGGCATTCCATGGATAGACCTTCGATACCAGCCAGGCTTGATCGCGACGTCCGCGTAACGCATCCCCGACCACCTCTTCAGCGCCGCCTTCTGCATACATCTCAGCGGTGTCGATAATCTTGAGGCCGAGATCTAAGCCCGCCTGCAGTGCCGCCACTTCCTGGCTGCGTAATGATGGATTCTCGCCCATATACCAGGTTCCCTGGCCGATGGCGGGTAAAGCTGATTCACCATGAAATTGAATGGTCTTCATTACTCCTCCTGTTGCGCTAAATTGGGGCCCTGGATTGGTGCAATGCAAGAAAAACGCCTCATTATGAGGCGCTTATTTCATCATCAGAAGCTGTAACTGATGCCGGTCCAGAGTGTGTACTGCCCACTCTTATTGACCATCGGGCTGTCTTTGATTTCGCTGTCGAAGCGCGTGTAACGGCCTGACAAGCTGGCGTTCCAGCTTTCGCTGATTTGGTAGCTAGCATTCATCTCAACGTACGGTGACCAGCTGTCGTCAGGATGGTACTCAGCGATGCCAGTACGCGCGCTTTCATGCGAGGAAACACCGTAGTAATAACGGTTCTGATTGGCGCTGTTCCACAGCGCGCCAATGCCCGGCGTCAGGCTCAAAGCACCGAAATTAAAGCGATATAAATAGGTGAGATCCCACATCATGCCGTTGCTGTTATTGAGCACATCACCCAGCAAAGTGGTGCGCACGATGCCCCAATCAGCGACATGACGATAGTTGGCACCGGCCATCAGCGTCATACGACGCTTATCCCGCGTTTTCATATCACCCAAAT
>NZ_DAMBSA010000084.1:0-13452 GCF_032054795.1 Pantoea sp. CTOTU49201 | reverse complement strand
AAATATAGGCTCGTTGAGCAAACGCTCGGCGAAGTCTTTGATGTGCTCACCTTCCAGCGTCGCCGAGAACAGCAGCGTCTGTTTGCGCCAGCGGGTTTCTGCGGCGATGGTCTCGATGTCCTGCGCAAAGCCCATATCGAGCATGCGGTCAGCTTCATCAAGAATCAGCGTTTCTACTGCGCGGCAGTCAAAGTTCTCTTCTTTGATGTACTGCAGCAAACGGCCAGTAGTCGCGACAACGATGTCCTGGTTTTCGCTGAACACTTCGGCATGGTTCATATACGCCACACCACCGGTGATGGTGGCGATATCCAGATGCGTGTGTTTAGCCAGTTCGCGCGCGTGATCGGCAACCTGCATCGCCAGTTCGCGCGTTGGGGTGATGATCAGAATGCGTGGTGGGCCTGATTTCTTGCGCGGGAAATCGAGCAAATGCTGTAAAGCGGGCAGCAAAAACGCTGCAGTTTTCCCCGTCCCGGTTGGAGCCGAACCCAGAACGTCACGGCCTTCCAGCGCGGCAGGAATGGTCTCGGCCTGAATAACAGTAGGGCGAGTAAAGCCTTTTTCCTGCAAAGCTTGTAGCAGGCTTTCGTCGAGTTCGAGTTCGGAGAATGTGGTTACGGTCATGGTCTACCTCAGTTTGGGGCGCTGATTATAGACAGAACGAATATAATCTTCATCTGTTTGTGTAGGTATTACAGGCGCAGGTGAATTCCCATCGCCACCACGTTACACTTCCGGCAGTAAAAAATTCAATGGTAGTGAAGTATGTCTCAGGACCAGCCGCAGGTGCGGCCGACGTTAAGAAAAGATGGTTTTACCTTTAAGCAATTTTTCGTGGCGCACGATCGCTGTGCGATGAAAGTCGGCACCGATGGCGTGTTAATCGGGGCCTGGGCGCCAGTGGCAGGCGCACGTCGCATCCTTGATATTGGCTGCGGCAGCGGGTTGATTGCGCTGATGCTGGCGCAACGCACGCCCGATTCGGTAGAGATTGATGCGGTCGAACTGGAAGCCAGCGCAGCGCAGCAGGCGCAGGAAAATATGCAGGCCTCGCCGTGGGCAGATCGCATTCATGTGCATCATCAGGATATTGTCAGCTGGAGCGAACAGTGTGAAAAACGCTTTTCACTCATCGTCAGTAACCCGCCGTTTTTTGCACCCGGCATGGCAACAGGCAGTATCGCGCGTGATACCGCACGCAGCACCGCCACGCTCGACCATCTCACGCTGCTGCGCTGTGCCGCCCAGTTGATTGAAGAAGAAGGGCTATTTTGCGTGGTGCTGCCGGCTGAAGCTGGCGAAGCATTGATTTCACTGGCGCTGGCGGATGGCTGGCATCTGCGTTATCGCTACGATGTCGCCGCCTATGCGCAGCGCCCGCCGAATCGCGTGGTGTTGGGCTTTTCTCCCTCCGCCGGCGAAACGTTGCTGGAACGTCTCGCCATTCGTGATGAAGATAAAAGCTATTCAGCCGACTGGCTCAGCCTGGTGAAAGACTTTTACCTGTTTCGCTAACTTCGGGCTGCAGGATGGTCGGTAACGCCTCATCCAGTAGATCGGGATTGTCGAGGGTAAAGTGCAGCCCTCGGCTCTCCTTCCGCTCCAGCGCACAGCGCACCATCAGTTCGGCGACCTGCACCAGATTGCGCAGCTCAAGCAAATTGTTAGAGAGACGGAAGTGCGCGTAGTACTCATCAATCTCCTGTTGCAGCAAATTAATGCGTCGCAGTGCGCGCTCCAGACGCTTGGTGGTGCGCACAATTCCCACGTAATCCCACATGAATAGCCGCAATTCATGCCAGTTATGCTGAATCACTACGCGTTCATCGGCATCATCAACGCGGCTTTCATCCCACGCGGGCAGATGCTCGACCGCCGCGACGTCCGGCAAGCGGGCGATCATATCTTCAGCCGCTGACCAACCGTAAACCAGGCACTCCAGCAAGGAGTTAGACGCCATACGGTTTGCGCCATGTAAGCCGGTATAGCTCACTTCACCTATCGCGTACAGCCCATCTACGTCAGTGCGGCCTTGCTGGTTGACCATCACACCGCCGCAGGTGTAATGCGCGGCTGGCACAATCGGAATCGGCTGTTTGGTGAGATCGAGGCCAAAGGTCAGCAACTTTTCGTAAATCATCGGGAAGTGCGCGCGCACAAAACTTTCTGGCTGGTGGCTAATGTCGAGATACATACAATCGACGCCCAGCCGTTTCATCTCATGATCGATGGCGCGCGCCACAATATCGCGCGGCGCCAGCTCGGCACGCTGATCAAAGTCAGGCATAAAGCGCGTGCCGTCAGGACGCAACAGCCAGGCGCCTTCACCGCGCAGTGCTTCCGTCAGCAGGAAGTTTTGCGCCTGCGGATGGAATAAACAGGTGGGATGGAATTGATTGAATTCGAGGTTCGCCACGCGGCAACCGGCGCGCCATGCCATGGCAATGCCATCACCAGACGCTACGTCCGGATTGGTGGTGTACTGATAGACTTTCGCTGCGCCGCCGGTAGCTAACACCACGGCGCGCGCGCGACAGGTTTCCACCTGTTCACGCTTGCGGTTCCAGATCCACGCGCCAACCACGCGACGCTTGCCGGGCAGGCCAAGCTTATCGGAGAGAATCAAATCCACCGCATTGGTGCGCTCTATAATGCGGATGTTGGGATGGCTCAACGCCTGGCTTACCAGCGTGGTTTCCACCGCGCGGCCGGTGGCATCGGCGCTGTGTAGAATGCGGCGATGACTGTGTCCGCCTTCGCGCGTGAGGTGATAACGCGCTTCGCCATCAGCCTGCGGCTCTTTATCGAAGGCGACACCATTATCAATTAGCCACTGCACGCAGTGACGCGCGTTGCTGGCGATAAAGCTCACCGTATCGCGGTCGCATAAGCCTGCGCCAGCAACCAGCGTGTCTTCAACGTGTGATTCGATGCTGTCTGTTTCGTCAAACACCGCTGCAATCCCGCCCTGCGCATACAGCGTTGAGCCCTCATTCACCTGCGCTTTACTCAGCACGGTAACCTGATAATGCGGCGCTAAGCGCAGCGCTAACGATAAACCTGCCGCACCGCTGCCGACGATGAGGACATCACACTGATATTCCGGGAGAGAAGTCATGGTGTTTAATTTACTAAACAAAAGGTGGCTTGAGCATAAGCCCGGATGGGGATGCTGTGAAGTATTTTGAACAAATTGCGCGGAAAAATTATTCAGCAGAGGGAGATAATAACGTGAATTCAGTAAGTTAACTCTGAAATTAAGCACAATGTGTTTTTTATATCAAACACTCTGAAAATTCAGGTAATAAAGGTGAAAATGACGGCGTCATAAGGTACTCTGCCAGCGATTATCGGTGCCGCAAAAGACACCACCAGCGTGGCAAGTCGCTACACTGAAAGACAATCAACAACAATGATGTCGTGGTTCCGATACGGAAAAATTCTGGTCGTAGTGAACTTCAGACCATTTGGTCACTCTAAGCGCATGCTTGCTCAGAACAATGAGATGTGCTGGCAGTTCACTTACGCATAAAAAAGTTTTGGGGAGATATTACCTCGGATGAGCGAGCAGTTAACGGATCAGGTTCTCGTTGAGCGGGTTCAGAAGGGAGATCAAAAGTCCTTTAATTTACTGGTGATTCGATACCAGCATAAAGTGGCGAGCCTGGTTTCACGCTATGTTCCGTCAGGCGATGTGCCTGATGTGGTTCAGGAATCTTTTATTAAAGCGTATCGCGCACTGGAATCATTCCGTGGCGACAGCGCCTTTTATACATGGCTGTACCGCATCGCGGTTAACACAGCGAAAAATTATCTGGTTGCTCAGGGGCGACGTCCGCCATCCAGTGATGTGGATGCGA
This sequence comes from Pantoea sp. CTOTU49201, assembly GCF_032054795.1. Lineage (NCBI taxonomy): Bacteria > Pseudomonadati > Pseudomonadota > Gammaproteobacteria > Enterobacterales > Erwiniaceae > Pantoea > Pantoea sp. CTOTU49201. The sequence continues at coordinate 9,589 of NZ_DAMBSA010000084.1, read as the reverse complement.
TTGATGCGGAAAATTTCGAAAGTGCAGGTGCACTGAAAGAAATTTCGAACCCTGAGAACTTAATGTTGTCTGAGGAACTGAAACAAATCGTCTTTCGTACCATTGAGGCGCTTCCCGAAGATCTTCGTATGGCCATTACCCTCAGGGAATTGGATGGCCTGAGTTACGAAGAGATTGCCGTCATCATGGATTGTCCGGTCGGTACCGTACGTTCGCGTATCTTCCGTGCACGAGAGGCTATTGATAATAAAGTTCAACCGCTTATCCAACGTCAGTGATAACGGCTACTGGAAGGGTACCAAGGCATGCAGAAAGAAAAACTTTCCGCTTTAATGGATGGTGAAACTTTAGATAACGAGCTGTTGGCGTCGTTATCTAAGGATGCGGATCTTCAGCAAAGCTGGGAAAGCTACCATCTCATCCGCGACACCTTACGAGGTGATATCGGAGAAGTGCTGCATTTTGATATCTCCGCACGTGTGGCTGCGGCCATCGAAAACGAGCCGGCACGCAAAGTCACTCCGCTGATCCCTGAAGCGCAGCCTGAGCCGTCACGTTACGAGAAGATGCCGTTCTGGCGTCGCGGTGGCAGTTGGGCGGCACAGCTGACGCAAGTCGGTGTTGCTGCCTGTGTTTCACTGGCGGTGATTGTCGGTGTTCAGCACTACAATAGTTCACCAACCGGCAGCGCGACGGAAGCGTCCGATTCACCGGCATTCAACACCCTGCCGATGATGGGTAAAGCTTCTCCTGTGAGCTTAGGCGTGCCTTCTGAAGCTTTTGACACCAACAGCTCTAATCAGCAGGTGCAGGAACAGCGTCGTCGCGTGAATGCCATGCTGCAGGATTATGAACTGCAACGTCGTCTGCATGCCGATCAGGTTCAGTTTGAGAAAAACGATCCGCAACAGGCTCAGGCTAATGTTCCCGGAAATCAATCGTTAGGAACTCAGCAGCAGTAATGAAGCAGCTTTGGTGTGCCGTTAGCCTGCTGGCAGGCAGCCTGTTTTGCTCATCTATCGCCTCGGCGCAGACCTCTGCGTCCGGGGCGTTGTTACAACAGATGGAGCAGGCAAGCCAGAACCTCAACTACGAATTTGCCTACATCAATGTCTCGCGTCTCGGCATTGAATCTCTGCGTTATCGTCACGCGGTTATCGACAATCGTATCTTCGCCCAACTGTTGCAGATGGACGGGCCGCGCCGTGAAGTGATCCAGCGCGGAAACGACATCAGCTATTTCGAGCCGGGATTAGATCCCTTCTCGCTGCCGGGCAATCACATCATCGATGCGTTACCCGGTTTGATGTTCGCCGACTTCTCCCGTTTGGGCGAAGCCTACGATTTCATTCCGGTTGGCCGTTCGCGCATGGCCGATCAAATGTGTGAAGTGGTGCGCATCGTGTCACGTGATGGCACGCGCTACAGCTATGTCGTGTGGCTGGATGTGGATACCAAATTGCCGCTGCGCATTGATCTGCTCGATCGTGACGGTGAAACGCTGGAGCAGTTCCGCGTCATCAGCTTTGCCGTCGATGAAGGCGTGCGCAATCTGATGCAAGGGCTGGAGAAAGCCAACTTGCCGCCATCGCTGTCTTTACCGGCGGGTGACAAAGTTGAACTCAGCTGGCAGCCAGGCTGGCTCCCGGCTGGCATGAAACTGATCTCACAAAGCCGCCGTGATATCCCATCGATGAATAAAACTGTCGAATCGCGCCTGTACAGCGATGGCCTGTTTAGCTTCGCCATCAACGTTACGCCAGCCGATAAAAGCAGCAGCGTGCAGGCATTGCGCACTGGGCGTCGTACGGTGCAGACAGAAGTACGCAATAATAACGAAATCACGGTGGTGGGCGAGTTGCCGCCAGCCACTGCCAAACGTATTGCGGACAGCATAGATTCGGGTTCACCAAAATGATGAGAGAATGGGCCACCGTGGTGGCGTGGAAAGAAGGCATTGCCACGCTGCACACGGAAGCGAAAACGTCTTGTAACAGCTGCTCAGCGCGTAAAGGCTGCGGCAGCCACGCGCTTAATCAGCTGGGGCCGAAAAATGCCCACGTGATGACTATCGCCAGCGCCGAGCCGTTGCAACCCGGCCAGCGCATTGAGTTAGGCATCCGCGAAAGCAGCTTATTAGGTTCCGCTTTGCTGGTTTACATGACGCCGCTGTTTGGCCTGTTTTTAGTGGCGGGCATCTTTCAGATGCTGTTTGCCAGCGATCTGGCTGCGGCCTGTGGCGCGCTGTTGGGCGGCATTGGCGGCTTTATCGTTGCGAAAGGTGTATCCAAACTCTTCGGCGATCGCGAGGCTTTCCAGCCGGTGATTCTTAGCATTGCGTTACCGCCTGAAGCGTTGCGCGTGGAAAGCGAAGCGTGATCCCCGTCCAGGCCGCATTTGATGCGGCCTTTCTCAATCGGCTTAACCGCTGAAATCTGTTGCGATTCCCCACAGTTCCATTCTTTAACGCGCGGCGTTAACAGTGTAATATGCGTCGTCATTAATGAGGCCGACAGGGTTCCGGGTAAAGCTCACTTTCCTGAATGTGTCCGTGCTCAAGTTTCCCACTGATTTTCTACGTGAAGATATTCATATAAATGAAGCACATACGAAATTTCTCCATCATCGCTCACATTGACCACGGCAAATCAACGCTCTCTGACCGTTTGATTCAAATTTGTGGTGGCCTGAGCGATCGTGAGATGGCGGCGCAGGTTCTGGACTCCATGGATCTGGAACGTGAGCGCGGCATTACCATTAAAGCGCAGAGCGTGACGCTCGATTACAAAGCGCTGAACGGTGAAACTTACCAGCTCAATTTTATCGATACTCCCGGTCACGTTGACTTCTCCTATGAAGTTTCCCGCTCGCTGGCGGCGTGTGAAGGAGCATTGCTGGTGGTCGATGCAGGGCAGGGCGTTGAAGCGCAGACGCTGGCAAACTGCTACACCGCAATGGAAATGGATCTGGAAGTGGTACCGGTACTGAACAAAATCGACCTGCCTGCCGCCGATCCAGAGCGTGTAGCAGAAGAGATTGAAGATATCGTCGGCATTGACGCGACCGATGCGGTACGTTGCTCGGCGAAAACCGGCGTCGGCGTGCCCGACGTGCTGGAACGTCTGGTGCGTGACATCCCGCCGCCAGAAGGCGATCCGGAAGGTCCGCTGCAGGCGCTGATCATCGATTCCTGGTTCGATAACTACCTTGGTGTAGTATCGCTGATTCGTATTAAGAACGGCACGCTGCGCAAAGGCGACAAAGTTAAAGTCATGAGCTCCGGTCAAAGCTATAACGCTGACCGCCTCGGCATCTTTACGCCGAAGCGTGTTGATCGCAATGAACTGAATTGCGGTGAAGTAGGCTGGCTGGTGTGTGCGATTAAAGACATCCTCGGCGCGCCAGTGGGCGATACGCTAACCTTGCAGCGCAATCCGGCGGAGAAAGTGTTGCCAGGCTTCAAAAAAGTGAAGCCACAGGTTTACGCCGGTCTGTTCCCGATCAGCTCTGACGACTATGAAGCGTTCCGTGATGCGCTGGGCAAATTGAGCCTCAACGATGCGTCACTGTTCTACGAGCCAGAGAGCTCAACGGCGCTGGGCTTCGGTTTCCGCATCGGCTTCCTCGGTCTGCTGCATATGGAGATCATTCAGGAGCGTCTGGAGCGTGAATACGATCTGGATCTGATCACCACCGCGCCAACCGTAGTGTATGAAGTGGAAACCACCGACGGCGAAACTATCTACGTTGATAGCCCGTCGAAGCTGCCACCGCTGAACAATATTGCCGAGCTGCGTGAGCCGATTGCGGAGTGTCACATGCTGCTGCCGCAGGAGTTCCTCGGCAACGTCATTACGCTGTGTATCGAAAAACGTGGCGTGCAGACCAACATGGTTTACCACGGCAAGCAGGTTGCGCTGACGTATGAGATTCCGATGGCGGAAGTGGTTCTCGACTTCTTCGACCGTCTGAAATCAACCTCGCGCGGTTATGCCTCGCTGGATTATAACTTCAAACGTTTTCAGACCTCTGACATGGTGCGTGTCGACGTGATGATTAACTCAGAACGTGTTGATGCGCTGGCGCTGATTACTCACCGTGATAACTCACAATATCGTGGCCGCGATCTGGTGGAGAAGATGAAAGATCTGATCCCACGTCAGCAGTTTGATATTGCGATTCAGGCGGCAATCGGCAACCACATTATCGCTCGCTCAACGGTAAAACAGCTGCGTAAAAACGTCCTGGCGAAATGCTATGGCGGTGACGTGAGCCGTAAGAAGAAACTGTTGCAGAAGCAGAAAGACGGTAAGAAGCGAATGAAGCAGGTCGGCAACGTTGAGCTGCCGCAGGAAGCATTCCTTGCCATTCTGCATGTCGGTAAAGACAGCAAATAAGGATTTTTAATGGCTAACATGTTCGCCCTGGTTTTAGTGATCGCAACACTGATCACTGGCGTTATCTGGTGTATCGATCGCTTTAAATGGGCACCGGCGCGTCGTGCGAAGCAGGCTGCTGCGCAAGCGCAGGCTGGCAACGCACTCGACAGTAAAACGCTGGCGAAAGTAGCCGCGCAGCCGGGTTGGGTAGAAACCACCGCATCGGTGTTCCCGGTGCTGGCGGTGGTATTGATCGTACGTTCGTTTATTTTTGAGCCGTTCCAGATTCCATCGGGCTCAATGATGCCAACGCTGCTGATTGGCGACTTCATCCTGGTGGAGAAGTTTGCTTACGGCATTAAAGATCCGATTACTCAAACCACGCTGATCCCAACTGGGCATCCGCAGCGCGGTGATGTCGCGGTATTCAAATACCCGAAAGATCCGAGCGTGGATTACATCAAGCGCGTGATTGGCTTGCCAGGCGACAAAGTGGTGTTTGATCCTTACAGCAAAACCCTGACCATCAATCCGGGTTGCAGCAGCGGCAATTGCGACACTGCGCTGCCGGTGACTTACACTAACGTTGAGCCAAGCAACTTCATTCAGACCTTCAGCGGCTTTGATGGCAATGAAACCGGTAACGGCTTCTTCCAGGCGCCGCAGGGCGAAACTATGAAGGGCGGCCTGCGTCTCGGCACCCGTAAAGAGACATTGGGCAACGTAACGCACGATATCTTGCTGGTAAACGAAGCGCAAAGTCAGGCAAGCATGTATTATCAGCAGCCTGGCCAGCCGCAATCGACCTGGATTGTGCCAGAAGGTCAATACTTCATGATGGGCGATAACCGCGATAACAGCGCCGACAGCCGCTACTGGGGCTTTGTGCCCGAGAAGAATCTGGTCGGCAAAGCGGTGGCTATCTGGATGAGCTTCGAGAAACAAGAAGGACAGTGGCCGACCGGCGTGCGCTTTAGCCGCATTGGTGGGATTCACTAATTAGCTTCAAAAAAGGTTGGCCTCTCTTTCGGGAGGCCAGTGCACACCAAACAGAACAGGTTGGAACCTCAGCCCTGTTTCGTATGCAGTGATAGACGCACAGAACAACTGGAATAGCATGAACCCCATCGTCATTAACAAGCTGCAGCGCAAACTGGGCTACACTTTTACTCATCCGGATTTATTGCAGCAGGCACTGACGCATCGTAGCGCCAGCAGCAAACACAATGAACGTCTTGAATTTCTTGGCGATTCAATTCTCAGCTACGTGATCGCTAATGCGCTCTATCACCGCTTCCCGCGTGTGGATGAAGGCGACATGAGCCGCATGCGTGCCACCTTGGTGCGCGGCAATACGCTGGCGGAGATGGCGCGAGAGTTCGACCTTGGCGAATGTTTACGCCTCGGTCCGGGCGAACTGAAAAGCGGCGGTTTCCGTCGTGAATCGATTCTCGCGGATACCGTTGAAGCCTTGATTGGCGGCATTTTCCTTGATAGCAGCATTCAAACCGTCGAAAAGTTAATTCTCGACTGGTATCACTCACGACTGGAACAGATCAGTCCGGGCGATAAGCAAAAAGATCCGAAAACGCGCCTGCAGGAGTATTTGCAGGGACGTCATCTGCCGCTGCCATCGTATTTGGTGGTGCAGGTGCGTGGCGAAGCCCACGATCAGGAATTCACCATTCACTGTCAGGTGAGTGGCATGGCAGAACCGGTGGTGGGCATTGGCTCCAGCCGCCGTAAAGCCGAGCAAGCAGCCGCCGAACAGGCGTTAATTAAGCTTGGCCTCGAATAAATAGTCACATCGCAGCGTCGAAAGCGACGCTGCCCAAGTCAGGACTCGAATGAGCGAACTCGAAACATATAGCGGCTTTGTCGCGATTGTAGGCCGACCAAACGTCGGTAAATCCACTTTGCTGAACCAGTTGCTGGGGCAGAAAGTGTCGATCACTTCACGCAAGCCGCAAACCACGCGTCACCGCATCATGGGCATCCACACCGAAGGCGCTTATCAGGCAATTTACGTGGATACGCCAGGGTTGCACATGGAAGAGAAGCGGGCGATCAACCGCCTGATGAACCGTGCTGCCAGCAGCTCCATTGGTGATGTTGAGCTGGTAATTTTTGTAGTTGAAGGCACGCGCTGGACGCCAGACGACGAGATGGTGCTCAACAAGCTGCGTGATAACAAAGTCCCGGTTGTATTGGCGATCAATAAAGTCGACAACATTCAGGACAAGAGCATTCTGTTGCCGCATCTGCAGTTCCTTAGCCAGCAGATGAACTTCCTAGAAATCGTCCCGATCTCTGCGGAAAGTGGTAAAAACGTAGATGCTATTGCGGCGATTGCGCGCAAATGCCTGCCAAAATCTGAGCATCATTTCCCGGAAGATTATGTCACTGACCGCTCACAGCGCTTTATGGCGTCTGAGATCATCCGTGAAAAATTGATGCGCTTCCTTGGCGCTGAGCTGCCTTACTCCGTTACCGTTGAAATTGAGCAATTTGTTTCTAACGATCGCGGTGGCTACGACATCAATGGCTTGATCCTCGTTGAGCGCGAAGGCCAGAAGAAAATGGTCATCGGCAATAAAGGCGCCAAGATCAAAACCATCGGCATTGAATCGCGTAAAGACATGGAAGAGATGTTTGAAGCGAAAGTGCATCTCGAACTGTGGGTTAAAGTGAAATCTGGCTGGGCGGACGATGAACGTGCGCTGCGCAGCTTAGGTTACTCTGACGAAGGTTAATTGATGGAAGGCTGGCAACGCGCCTTTGTGCTGCACAGTCGCCCTTACAGCGAAACCAGCCTGCTCCTCGATCTGTTCAGCGAAAGTGAAGGGCGCGTCCGCGTCCTTGCCAAAGGTGCCCGCTCGCGGCGCTCTCAATTAAAAGGTGCACTGCAACCCTTTACGCCACTGCTGGTGCGCTGGGGCGGACGCGGTGACGTCAAAACGCTGCGCAATGCCGAAGCCGTTTCGCTGGCATTGCCGCTCAGCGGCATCACGCTTTATTGCGGACTCTACGTCAACGAGCTGCTGTCGCGCGTGCTGGAGCAGCAAATTCCCTTCTCCGACATGTTCTTCGATTACCTGAATTGCATCCAAACGCTGGCGGCAGGCAACGGCTCGCCTGAACCGGCACTACGCCGCTTTGAGCTGGCGCTACTTGGGCATCTCGGCTACGGCGTGGATTTTCTGCATTGCGCCGGCAGCGGCGAAGAGGTTGCCGATGGCATGACCTACAGCTACCGCGAAGAGAAGGGCTTTATCGCCAGTTTGGTGGTCAATCAGCGTAGCTTTACCGGCCGCCAGCTGCGGGCGTTGTGGGAACGCGAATTCCCCGATGCCGATACATTGCGCGCCGCTAAACGCTTTACGCGTATGGCACTGAAGCCCTATCTTGGCGGCAAACCGCTAAAGAGTCAGGAACTGTTTCGCCAGTTTGTGCCAAAAAAGAAACCAGATGTGGCAAACGACTAGCGCTGGTCGTACCGCCTGATATATTCAGCGCGGTACACTGCAAACACACTGAACACATTTAAGGATTGTCATGGCTGAGTTGCTGTTAGGCGTCAACATTGACCACATTGCCACCGTACGTAACGCACGTGGCACAAACTATCCCGATCCGGTGCAGGCCGCGTTTGTTGCTGAGCAGGCCGGCGCTGACGGCATTACCGTGCATCTGCGTGAAGATCGCCGCCATATCACCGATCGCGATGTACGCATTTTGCGTGACACCATCCAGACGCGTATGAATCTGGAGATGGCGGTCACTGACGAGATGATCGACATTGCCTGCGAAATTAAGCCGCATTTCGTTTGTCTGGTGCCGGAAAAGCGTCAGGAAGTGACCACCGAAGGCGGGCTGGATGTGGCGGGTCAGCAGGATAAAATCAATGCGGCGGTGCGACTGTTGAGCGACGCCGGCATTCTGGTGTCACTGTTTATCGATGCCGATCACCGCCAGATTGAAGCAGCGGTTACCAGCGGCGCGCCTTACATCGAAATTCACACCGGCGCTTATGCCGAAGCACCCGAAGGTCTTGAGCGTCAGGCTGAGCTGTCGCGCATCCGTAAAGCTGCGACTTTCGCCGCCAGCCTTGGCCTGAAAGTGAATGCCGGCCACGGTTTGACCTACCACAACGTACAGCCAATTGCTGAACTGCCGGAAATGCATGAGCTGAATATCGGCCATGCGATTATTGGTCGCGCGCTGTTCAGCGGTCTGGCTGATGCGGTCAGCGAAATGAAGCAGCTGATGCGGGAAGCGCGTCGCTAATGGCAATTCTCGGACTTGGCAGCGATATCGTAGAGATTGAGCGCATTGCAGGCGTCATTGAGCGCTCCGGCGACCGTCTGGCGCGCCGCGTATTAAGCGAAGCCGAGTGGCAACAATATCAGGCGCACCAGCAACCGGTGCGCTTTCTTGCCAAACGTTTTGCGGTGAAAGAGGCGGCAGCAAAAGCCTTCGGCACCGGCATTCGCGGTGGCCTAGCCTTCAATCAGTTCGAAGTGTATAACGATGCGCTGGGCAAGCCGGGATTACGTTTCTTTGAGCAGGCCAAAGTGATTGCCAGCCAGCTCGGCGTGAAGCACGTGCATGTGACGCTAGCGGATGAACGCCATTATGCCTGCGCAACGGTGATTATCGAGAACTAAGGGTGCAACACCACGAACTTCTCCCACAGCGCCTCGCGGCTTTCCGGGTGCTGTGGATCAAGAATAATGGTGTTATCAATCGGGCAGACGCTTTTGCAGGTCGGCACATCATAATGGCCCACGCACTCGGTGCAGCGGTCGACATCAATCTCATAGATCGCATCGCCTAAGCTGATTGCCTGGTTTGGGCATTCAGGTTCGCACATATCGCAATTGATGCATTTAGTGGTGATGAGCAGGGCCATAGCGGAATTCCAATAACAGCAGAAAAGGCGCGGGTATTATACGCGCCTCATCTCATCAGACCAGCTTTTTCACCAACTCTTCGCTGTGGCGAATGTGGCTGGAGGCGCGTTCGGGATCGTTTTGTACCAGCGCCATAAACAGCAGATCGGTCAGCGCCAGCTGCGCGCTGGTCGACGAGATCGCCGCGCTGCGCGTGCTCTGCTCTTCCGCCACGGTGTAAAGGCAAACTGTGGCGCGGTGCTGCAGAGCATTCGGCGTAAAACCGGTGAAGGCGAGCACATCGGCACCAACTTGCGC
>NZ_DAMBSA010000083.1:0-13868 GCF_032054795.1 Pantoea sp. CTOTU49201 | reverse complement strand
AGCCATCAACACCGGTATGGGTGCGGTTCCGCTGAAAGGCACACCGTACGCGGTGAACAAAAACCGCTTCATGTCGCCGCTGGGCATTCCGTGCCAGGCTCCGCCGTTCGGTACGCTGTCAGCGATTGACATGAAAACCCGTCAGATCGTGTGGCAGGTGCCGGTTGGTACGGTAGAAGATACCGGTCCGTTTGGTATCAAAATGCGCGCGAAAATGCCAATTGGTATGCCGACCTTAGGCGGCACGCTGGCAACGCAGGGTGGCCTGGTGTTCATCGCGGGTACGCAGGATTACTATCTGCGCGCTTTCGATAGCTCAACCGGTAAAGAAGTGTGGAAAGCACGTCTGCCAGTCGGCAGCCAGGGCGGTCCAATCAGCTACGTTTCACCGAAAACCGGCAAACAGTACATCCTGATCTCCGCAGGCGGCGCACGTCAGTCGCCAGACCGTGGTGATTACGTGATTGCTTACGCGCTGCCAGACAGCAAGTAAGTTCTCAATATGAGAAAGGCCGACATCATGATGTCGGCCTTTTTTTTAACCATCCGTGGCACAACACTTCCTTTAAGGCACCTTAATTACTGCGGCTTTGAAGGGCGGCGGCTTTTTTGACCTCCTTTTCTTCCAGCTTCCCTGGCTCTTTCAGGATCGTTTCTGAAATTACCCCCGCTGACTTTGCCGCCAGCGCTACCTGCTTCCCTGGCGCGCTCCGGGTCCTCTGCAAAGTTCCCGGCACCACCTCGTTGCTTTTTTTGTGTCATAGCAGAGACCTCATCTAAGGGTGTTTTCTTCGACGTGGACTAGCTAGCCACATAATGAGTATAGTCAATCAGTTACGCTCTGCCTTGAGAGATCTCTGATAACCTATTCGCCGTCTCGCCACAGCGATTGCAGTTCGGGTGGTGCCAGTTGTTCGGGAATTAAAATCACTAAGCTTGCCGCCTCACGGTGTGTCGCATAGGTGATTTGAATGCGGTAATAGCGCTGATCGCCGCGACCCATATTCGCCGCCTGATCTTCCGGTTCGCCCAGCGGCATCGCCTGTTCCAGTACCTCGCAGACGCGCTGCTTTTGCGGTTCCGGCAGTTCCGCCAGCGCAAAGCGCCGTTCGCCGCGCAGTTTGGGAATAAAAGCGATACCGCCTTCGCGCGCCAGCTCGATGATTGCGTCATCGGTCAGTTGGATGTCCATGTTACGCCCACCTGCTGCCAGGCGGATTGGATCTTCTCCGCCACTGAGTTGTTGAAGCGCTGTTTCGCGTGCTGCACGGTAAAGCGTGCAAAGGTGCGGAAATCGGCATCCTGCGGCAGCGTTTTGTCGCACAGCGTGTCGTACCAAGCTTGACCCGCCTGCTCCCACGCGAAGCCGCCCAGCGCTTTAGCGGCGAGATAGAAGGCGCGATTGGGAATGCCAGAGTTGAGATGCACGCCGCCGTTGTCGTCACGCGTTTCGATGTAGTGAGCCATATCGGCGGGTTGCGGATCTTTGCCCAGCACCGGATCATCGTAGGCGGTGCCCGGTGCTGACATTGATCGTAATCCGCGCCCATTGATGCCCTTAGCCAGCAAACCTTCGCCGATGATCCAGTCGGCCTGATCGGCGCTCTGCTTGAGGTGGAATTGCTTCACCAGCGAGCCAAACACGTCAGACATCGATTCGTTCAGCGCACCTGCCTGCTGAAAATAGATCAATCCCGCTTCGGTTTCCGTCACGCCGTGCGTCAGCTCGTGCGCCACAACATCCAGCGCGATGGTGAAGCGATTGAAAATCTCGCCGTCGCCGTCACCAAACACCATCTGCTGTCCGTTCCAGAAGGCGTTTTGATACTCCTTGCCGTAATGCACGGTGCCATCGAGCTTGAGACCTTTGTTGTCCAGCGAGTTGCGTTGGTAGGTTTGCCAAAAGAAATCGTAGGTAATGCCGAGATAGTTCCACGCCTCTTCGGCTGCGACATCGCCATTGCCCGGCTGGCCTTCGTCGCGCACTAAAGTGCCGGGCAGATTTTGTGTTCCTTCGGCGTCGTAAATAGCTCGTAGCACCGTGCCAGGCTGCGCGGTGGCGGTGCTTGCCGGTTTAGCATTGTGTTCGCCCATTAAGTGCTGGACGTGGGTGAGGGTGCGGCGCGCGTAGTCCTGTTGCGCGCCGGAGCAGTTATCAATGATATTGCGCAGAATGTAGGGAGGAATAACGCTGTAAGACATAAAAAACTCCTGGCCATTGAGGTACATGCCAGAAGTATAGTTTTCCCGCTATGAACGCGCTTTGCGGCTCCGGGATTTCTGCGGTTCGAGTGCGGTAACCTGGCTTTCCACCCAGCCATCGTCCAGCCGGGTGCGCAGCAAGTCGCCTTTGCTGAGCTGCTGGGTTTTCTTTACCACCTGACCTTGAGTGTCGGTAGTGACGCTGAAGCCACGCGCCAGCGTCGCCAGTGGGCTCACGCCTTCCAGCTGTGCTGCCAGCGTGCCAAAGCGCTGACGATTGTGATTGAGTTGCTTTTCCATGCCCTGCTGTAAGCGATAGTGCCACTGCTGGAGCTGCTGCTGAGCGCGCAGAATACGTCCCTGCGGCTGCTGGGCATTGAGGCGTTGCAGCAGGCGATCCTGCTGACGGTTGGCCACCCGCAGGCGCTGGTCCATCGCTTCACCGAGACGGCGCTGCAGCTGGAATAGCGCGGTCTGCTGACGTGCCAGACGCAGCTGCGGATGCTGCTGCTGTAAACGGTGCTGGATGCGCGTGAAGCGACGCTGCTGCTGTGCCAGATAGAAATCCATCGCCATCTCCATGCGCTGCTGCTGCGACTGCAAACGGCGCAACAGTTCCAGCTGATTACGGCTCACCAGTTCTGCCGCAGCAGAAGGCGTTGGCGCGCGTAAATCCGCAACGAAGTCTGCGATGGTGACATCGGTTTCATGTCCAACGGCGCTGACGATCGGCAGGCGGCTGGCAAAAATCGCCCGCGCTACACGCTCGTCATTGAAACTCCACAAATCCTCCAGCGAACCGCCGCCACGACCCACAATCAGCACGTCACACTCATCGCGCTGGTTGGCCAGCTCAATGGCACGCACAATGCTGGCTGGAGCATCCACGCCTTGCACCGCCGTGGGATAAATAATCACCGGCAAGGAGGGATCGCGTCGATGCAGTACGCGCAGCACGTCGTGCAACGCCGCACCGGTAGCGGAGGTAATCACGCCGACCTGACGCGCCGGATCCGGCAGCGGCTGCTTGAACTGTTGATCGAATAAGCCTTCTGCAGCCAAGCGCGCTTTCAGTTGTTCAAATTGCTGCTGCAGCAAGCCTTCACCGGCGGGATGCATGCTTTCGATAATCAGCTGATAATCGCCGCGCGGCTCATACAGCGTGATGCTGGCACGCACTAAAACTTGCTGGCCATGCTGAGGACGGAAGGTGACGCGCCTATTACTATTGCGGAACATCGCGCAGCGCACTTGTGCGCCATCATCCTTCAACGTGAAGTACCAATGACCGGAAGAGGGCTGAGTGAAATTTGAAATTTCAGCACTGAGCCACACCAGGCCCATCTCATTTTCCAGCAGTTGGCGCACCGTGGTGTTCAGGCGGCTGACAGTAAAAATATTGGCGGTTGGCGGTAGCGACATGTGATGTAGATCAAATTTTAAATCAGAGGGTTAATCAACTGATACTACATTGCTTGCCCTGAGGATCAAGACTTTTTCTGAAAAAACACTGGAGGCAATCGGTTTCGGCCTGTATAATGCCGCGGCAATATTTTATCTGTTTTAATCGCCCCCAGGTGGAGATATTGCAATGTTAAGAATCGCTAAAGAAGCCCTCACATTTGACGACGTTCTGCTCGTTCCCGCTCACTCCACTGTCTTACCGAACACCGCTGATCTCAGCACTCAACTGACGAAAAACATCCGTCTGAATATCCCAATGCTCTCTGCTGCAATGGACACCGTGACCGAAGCCGGTCTGGCCATTGCGCTGGCGCAGGAAGGTGGTTTGGGCTTTATTCACAAAAACATGTCAATTGAGCGCCAGGCGGACGAAGTTCGTAAGGTGAAAAAACACGAAAGCGGCGTAGTTACCGATCCGCAAACCGTGCTGCCAACTACCGCGCTGGCGGCGGTGAAAGAGCTGACCGAGCGTAACGGCTTCGCCGGTTACCCGGTGGTGAACACCGAGAACGAGCTGGTGGGCATCATCACTGGCCGTGACGTGCGTTTTGTTACCGACCTGACCTTGCCGGTTTCTGCGGTTATGACGCCGAAAGAGCGCCTGGTAACGGTGAAAGAGGGTGAAGCACGCGAAGTTGTGCTGCACAAAATGCATGAAAAACGTGTTGAGAAAGCGCTGGTTGTTGATGACAGCTTCCACCTGCTGGGCATGATCACCGTTAAAGATTTCCAGAAAGCCGAACGTAAACCTAACGCCTGTAAAGATGCGGAAGGCCGTCTGCGCGTAGGCGCGGCGGTAGGTGCTGGCGCAGGCAACGAAGAGCGCGTCGATGCGCTGGTGGCTGCCGGTGTTGACGTGCTGCTGATTGACTCGTCACACGGTCACTCAGAAGGTGTGCTGCAGCGTATTCGTGAAACTCGTGCAAAATACCCGAACCTGGAAATCATCGGCGGCAACGTTGCTACTGGCGCAGGCGCACTGGCGCTGGCACAGGCTGGCGTGAGCGCGGTGAAAGTGGGTATCGGCCCTGGCTCAATCTGTACCACGCGTATCGTTACCGGCGTTGGCGTTCCACAGATCACCGCCGTCTCTGATGCAGTTGCCGCGCTGGAAGGCACCGGCATTCCGGTTATCGCTGATGGCGGTATCCGCTTCTCTGGCGACATCGCAAAAGCGATTGCAGCAGGCGCAGCGGCCGTTATGGTTGGCTCAATGCTGGCCGGTACCGAAGAGTCTCCTGGCGAAATCGAGCTGTATCAGGGCCGTTCGTTCAAGTCTTATCGCGGTATGGGTTCACTGGGCGCGATGTCTAAAGGTTCTTCAGACCGTTACTTCCAGAGCGATAACGCTGCGGACAAACTGGTACCGGAAGGTATCGAAGGTCGCGTTGCCTATAAAGGACGCCTGAAAGAGATCGTGCACCAGCAGATGGGCGGCTTGCGCTCTTGCATGGGCCTGACCGGTTGCCCAACCATCGACGATCTGCGTACCAAAGCGGAGTTCGTGCGCATCAGCGGCGCGGGCATCAACGAAAGCCACGTGCATGACGTGACCATCACCAAAGAGTCACCAAACTACCGCATGGGTTCATAATCCCGTAAAATTTAGCGCCCGGCACCCGCCGGGCGCTTTTATTATTAAGTCCATCCCAATGGAAACGCCTCAATGACGACTGAAAATATTCATAAACATCGTATTTTGATCCTCGATTTTGGTTCTCAGTATACGCAGCTGGTTGCGCGCCGCGTGCGCGAACTGGGTGTTTACTGCGAGCTCTGGGCGTGGGATGTCACCGAAGAGCAAATTCGCCAGTTCAACCCGAACGGCATCATTCTCTCTGGCGGTCCGGAGAGCACCACCGAGCTGAACAGCCCGCGTGCACCGGAATACGTGTTTAACGCCGGCGTGCCTGTGTTGGGCGTTTGCTACGGCATGCAGACCATGGCGATGCAACTGGGCGGCAAGGTAGAAGGCTCTAACGAGCGTGAATTTGGTTATGCGCAGGTTGAAGTGCTGACCCAGAGCGCGCTGGTGCGTGACATCGAAGATGCGATTAGCGCAGCAGGTAAACCGCTGCTGGATGTGTGGATGAGCCACGGCGACAAAGTCACCGCCATCCCAGCAGGTTTCGAAACCGTTGCCAGCACCGAAACCTGCCCGTTCGCCATCATGGCGAACGAAGAGAAGAAATTCTACGGCGTGCAGTTCCACCCGGAAGTGACGCACACGCGTCAGGGCCTGCGCATGCTTGAGCGTTTCATTCGTGA
The DNA here is from genome assembly GCF_032054795.1 of Pantoea sp. CTOTU49201. Taxonomy (NCBI): domain Bacteria; kingdom Pseudomonadati; phylum Pseudomonadota; class Gammaproteobacteria; order Enterobacterales; family Erwiniaceae; genus Pantoea; species Pantoea sp. CTOTU49201. The sequence continues at coordinate 7,934 of NZ_DAMBSA010000083.1, read as the reverse complement.
CATCTGCGGCTGCGAAGCGCTGTGGACGCCAGCAAAAATCATCGAAGATGCGGTTGAGCGTATTCGTCAGCAGGTTGGCGAAGACAAAGTTATCCTCGGCCTGTCTGGCGGCGTAGACTCATCTGTGACCGCGATGCTGCTGCACCGCGCCATCGGCGAGCGTCTGACCTGCGTGTTCGTCGACAACGGTTTGCTGCGTCTGAACGAAGCTGAGCAGGTGCTCGACATGTTTGGTGACCACTTCGGCCTGAACATCGTGCACGTGGCGGCAGAAGCGCGCTTCCTTGATGCGCTGGCGGGCGAGAACGATCCTGAAGCTAAACGTAAAATCATCGGCCGCGTATTCGTTGAAGTATTCGACGAGCAGGCACTGCGTCTGGAAGACGTGAAGTGGCTGGCGCAGGGCACCATCTATCCTGACGTGATCGAATCTGCGGCTTCGGCCACCGGTAAAGCGCACGTGATCAAATCGCACCACAACGTGGGCGGTTTGCCGAAAGAGATGAAGATGGGCCTGGTTGAGCCGCTGAAAGAGCTGTTCAAAGACGAAGTACGTAAAATCGGTCTGGAACTCGGCCTGCCGTACGACATGCTGTATCGTCACCCGTTCCCAGGTCCAGGTTTGGGCGTGCGCGTGCTGGGCGAAGTGAAGAAAGAGTACTGCGACCTGCTGCGTCGTGCAGACGCCATCTTCATTGAAGAGCTGCATAAAGCTGACCTGTACAACAAAGTCAGCCAGGCGTTCACCGTGTTCCTGCCAGTGCGTTCTGTTGGCGTGATGGGCGATGGTCGTAAATATGATTGGGTAGTTTCACTGCGTGCGGTGGAAACCATCGACTTCATGACCGCGCACTGGGCGCACCTGCCATACGATTTCCTTGGCCGCGTCTCTAACCGCATCATCAACGAAGTGAACGGCATCTCCCGCGTGGTTTATGATATTTCAGGTAAACCACCTGCGACGATCGAGTGGGAATAAATCCTCCACTGATTACTGCGTAAAAACGAAGCCCGCTTAATTGCGGGCTTTTTCTTTCAAACGTTTTGATGGCAGGTAAAACGGCTAAGTGAATCGCATAGTTCGTGAATACAAAGCCAACCGTTTCGTTGCAAGATAGCGAGTGATTTTTACTCATCAGGATGCCGTCGATGTTGCCTTTCAAAGCCGTACTGATCTCTTTTCTTTGCATCATCTTGCTTTCATTAGGCGCGAGTCTGGCGCAGGCAACGCGTAGCGGTGAGCTTACCTCTGAACGCGGTGGCTGGGCGTCCGCAAGGCGTGATTCGGCCGGCATCGCACCGGATCCACAGCGTTATGCTGCTGAAGCCATCGTGCAGGTTTATGCTGCGCCAACCTATGGCTGGAAGGGCGCCGTGGCGGTACATCCGTGGATTATCTTTAAACGCGCCGGTGAAACCCGCTACAACCGCTATGAAGTGATTAGCTGGGGCAGCGGCGATAAGGTGCGGCGGAATAGCAATCTTCCTGATGGTTACTGGTATGGCGCGAAGCCGCGTCTGTTGGTTGATCATCGCGGCAGTAGTGCAGAAGCGATGATTCCGCAGATCGAAGCGGCAATTAAATCCTATCCGTGGCCAACCACCTATCACGCCTGGCCGGGACCCAACAGCAATACTTTTATGGCGCACATTGGTCGTGAAGTACCGGCGTTGAAGTTGGATCTACCGGCTAACGCGCTCGGCAAAGATTATCGCTCGCTGCTTAATCCGGTCGGTTTACCGCCGTCAGGTCGTGGCGTACAGCTTTCCCTGCTGGGTGTGCTGGGCGTAACGGTTGGCGCGGAAGAGGGGCTGGAAGTGAACTTGCTGGGATTAAACATGGGGCTGGATTTCACACCATTCAGGCTGCGCCTGCCGTTTATCGGCGGCATCGGGCAGAATAATGTGCAGCGCGACAATCCATAAAAAATTGCCTATATATGCAGGTGCGCATGAATGCGCACCCTACAAAATCCTGCCAAATAAATGTAGGGTCGCCATTCATGGCGACCGATTCACGCTTAACTGACAAGCATTACGTTTTTAACAGACGCCAAAATCGCCGTCTTCGTGATACAGATTTACGGTATCGGCTCTGACTTCAATTTCACGCTTGATGTGATCGTCAACGCGAGCGCACCACAGCATATCGCCTTCCACGCGCAGCACCTGCATCTTTGGGCCACCGGTCTTAGACTGCACAAAATCATCCACGTTAAACATGCTTATTCTCCGTCAGGTCAGTGATAACAATAGAGTCTATATGCACTTCAGGTGCTGTGCGCTTGATTTTGTGCTGAGATGCTTTGTGGTTGTCAGTTGACACCTTGGCGTATTTGAACATAATTTTGCCTGTATTTTTGATTGGCACATGAGGAAAACATGGAATTTGAGTTTACGCTGCGTTTTCAGCTCAATGATGAGATCGACACCGATGAAGCGCTTGAGCGTCTCGGTTCGCAACGTTGCACTGATGCGTTAATTGGCGCGGGTGTAGCGGGAAAATTAAGCATGACGTTCAGCCGGGAAGCCAGCACTGCACAGGACGCGGTACGCAGCGCGTTAGATGATGTTTTTCAGGCATTGCCAGATGCTGAACTGATTGAAGCCGCACCGGATTTAGTCGGGCTGACTGATATTGCAGAGTTGATAGGTGTTTCGCGGCAGAATATGCGCAAGCTAATGCTGAGCCACAGCCCGCAGTTTCCGCGTCCGATTCATGATGGAAAAACAGCGTTATGGCATTTAATCGATGTATTGGAGTGGTTAAATCAGCGTGGTTCAACGCGGGTCAATCCAGCATTGAGTAAACTGGCGCGCGCAACGTTGCAACTCAATTTACAGCAGATGCTGCAACGTTACGCACACTGTTTAAAGCCTTAATGATGCAGCAAAAATACCGTCGCCAGACCGAGGAAGATAAAGAATCCGCCGGTATCGGTGATGGCGGTGATCAGCACGCTGGAGCCAACGGCGGGATCGCGTTTCATCTTAGTCATGATTAACGGAATCAGCACGCCCATCAGCGCGGCCAGCAGCAGGTTCAGCACCATCGCCAGCATCATCACGCCGCCGAGTTGTAGATTGTCGTACATTAGCCAAGTGATGCCGCCCATAATGCCGCCCCAGAACAGACCGTTAATCAATGCCACGCCGAGTTCACGCATGATCAGGAACGAGAAGTTACCCGGTTCAACCTGATGCAGCGCCAATGCGCGCACAATCATGGTGATGGTTTGATTGCCGGTATTGCCGCCGATGCCCGCAACGATTGGCATCAGCGCCGCCAGCGCAACCAGTTGCGATATGGTGGCTTCAAACAGGCCAATCACGCGTGAAGCGACAAACGCGGTACACAGGTTAACCGCCAGCCAGGCCCAGCGTTTGCCCACCGCTTTACGCACCGGCGCAAACACGTCTTCGCCCTGGCTGATACCACCCATTTTACGGATGTTGCTTTCGTTCTCTTCGTTCACCAAATCGACCACATCTTCAATGGTGATACGGCCAATCAGCTTGCCTTGTGCATCAGTTACCGCAGCGGAGATCAGGTTATAACGTTCGAACGCACTGGCGGCGTCTTCCGCTTTATCGTTGAGCTGAAACGTAGTGGGATGCGGATTCATCACTTCGGCGACCAGCATCTTCGGTTTGTTTAGCAGAATATCCGTGAGCGTTAGCTCGCCCTGCAGCTGGTTCTGTTCGTCAGTGATAAAGATCTTATCGGTGCCGTCAGGCATTTTTTTGCCTTTACGCAGATAGCGCTGCACCGTGGCTAAGGTTACGTCAGAGCGCACCGTCAGGATATTGAAATCCATGATCTGCCCGACGCGGTCGCGATCCAGCTCGATCACGCTCATTAACCGCGCGCGCAGGCTTGGCTCGAGAGTAGTGAGCAAACGTCCGGTTAAATCACGCGGCAAGTAGCGCGCCAGATATACCTGATCGTCGATATCCAGCGGCTCGATAGCGTGCAGAATATCGCGATCAGACATTTCTTCCGTCAGGCTGGCCCAAACGGTTTCTGAAGCCTCAACCAGCACGTGACCGCGCTGCGTCGTCGGCACTAAACGCCACAGCGCCTGACGCTCTTCTTCCGGCAAGGCTTCGAGGATGTCGGCTAAATCCGCGGCGTGTAATTGCTGCAGCTCACGCTCTAATTCATGACGCCAGTCGGTGATATCACGCAGTTCACCCGCATTAAGATCGACGGATTTATCCAGCAGAACATCAACCAGATCATGCTCGTTAAGCAGCAGGTTCAGGATGTGATGGCGGGTTTCAGCTAATTTTTGTGAATGCGAAGCAGACATAACGCGTTCCTTGTGTCTGTAAAGTCAGCTCACAGTGTAGCGCGTTGCGGGTAACAGGACGTAAAAAGCAGCATTGTCTCAAAGGACAATGTTTAGCAGCGACAGGCGACCCGCAAAGTAGTTAGCGCGAATCACTGGTGCTCAGCGTGACCGGTTCAGGGATGGCTTTCTTTTGCTGATGATGCTCGATGGCACCGGGAATGATGAAAAGCAGGCGGCCAAACAAAATTAAGAAGCTGACCAGTAAAACAACGCGGGTCATGGTGCCGGTTTTGGGACGTCTTCGTGCAGAGATAGCGCTGTTCACGCGGGGTGGTTCCTGTAATTGCCCGGTTGGGCGGAGGCAATATTTAGTCACACTTAAATCGCTAAAGCAATCGCTGTGTGAAAAACGAGCAATAAAGGCGTGGTGGATTGATCGACATCAGACAAAGTAACGGCCGCACAAGGCGGCCGTTGGCTTAGTAGCTGGCTTTCTGCGCCAGCAGCGTGGCGAAACGGATTTTAATACGGTTACCGTTTTCATCACGACGATGCAGTTCACCGACATCTTCGTTGTACTTCACGATGTGCCAGTTGCGGTAGTAGTGGCTGAGCTCACCGGATTTAAACGCAAACGGGAAATTTTGCGTATTGGGATAATCATCGGTATCCATCGCCGCCACAATCAGGTTGTAGCCATATTTACGCGTGCTGGCCTGCATATCGGCAATCAACTGCGGAATAGTTGCCGGTTGCAGGAACATCATCACCACGGTCGACATCACAAACTGATAGGCGCCGTTGAACCGCACGCTATTGAGATCGCACAGCTCGGTGTGAATGTTCTGCAGATCCTCTTCCGCGATGATGCTGTTCAGGCGTTCTAGACTGGCAGGATTGCTGTCCCAGGCCGTCACCTCAAAGCCGTGCTGACTGAGAAACAGGCTATTGCGGCCCTGGCCGCAGCCCAAATCCAGCGCTTTCCCCACCTCAAGATGAGGCAGGGCCGCCAGCACTTCAGAATGGGTCGGCGTGAGACCGTATTTTTCAGCGTAATAGTTATCGGGGCGTGTAGTCATAACCAGATTGCGGGCCAGCTGCCCGCTTTACTCCTCTTCTTCCAGCATCAGTTTCCAGCCGGTGACATCATTCCAGTAAGCTTGCTCGCGCTCCAGATCCAGCTGTACCAGCGTATTCTGGCTCAGAAAGCCGGCAGGGAAGGTCAGCGTCCAGTGGCCGTCATCGGTGCTGAGCTTGAGCGAATCCGGTTTGGTGGTCGCCTGGCGCTGATTATTCAGCAGCGTGCCGAGACGCAGCAGGAATACCATCGGCAGAAACTGTTTCTTTTTAAACAAGGTGAAACGTGGCATCTCATCCTGCTTCACCGCTTTGCGGTGATAACGTACCAGCGTCGCCAACAGCATCTGTTGATCCTGATTAAAGCCCGGCATGTTGGAGTTTTGCAGGATGTAGGCCGAATGGCGCTGCATGCCGCTGTGATTGATGGTCAATCCCACTTCATGCAGCAGCGCGGCCCACTTTAGCAGCGCCGACAGTTGTGGATTGGCTTGCTTTGGATTCTGCTCCTGCCACTGCAAATAGAGCTTCTCGGTGGTTTCCAGCACCCGGCGCGCCTGATCGCTATCAATCGCGTAGTGATTGGCCAGACTTTGCGCGGTGCGGCTGCGAATATCCTGATGGCGGAAACGGCCTTCCATCTCATACAACACGCCTTCACGCAGAGCGCCGTCAGAAAGACGCAGTTCGCGAATCGCTAACGCATCAAACACGCCACACAAAATCGCTAAGCCCGGCACAAACACCGCTTTACGCTCTTCCGACAAGCCCGGCAGGCTCAGCGCGTTGAACGACTTATGCTTCAGCACTTCGGTGGTCAGCAACTCCAGCGTTTCTGGCGTAATCAGCTTCTCTTTTTCGCCCATCGCCAGCAGCACTTCGCAGGCTGCTTTAATGGAGCCCGAAGCGCCCAGCGCATATTGCCAGCCGTGCAGACGATATTGCCACGCCATGGTTTCCAGCTTTTGCGCAGCGGAGAGGCGCGCACGGCGGAAGTTTTCTGGCGTGATTTCCCCTTTCGGGAAGAACAGATTGGCGAAGCTGACGCAGCCCATGCGGCGGCTCTCTACCAGCTGCGGCTCAAAATCTTCACCAATCACCAGTTCAGTTGAACCGCCGCCGATATCAATCACCAGCTTGCGACCTTTTTCCGGCTGCGTGTGTTCTACGCCCATGAAGATCAGACGCGCTTCTTCGTTGCCGGAAATCACTTCGATTGGATAGGGAATCACTTCAGCCGCGCGCTGCAGAAACTCTTCGGCATTGCTGGCGATACGTAGCGTATGCGTACCGACGATCGTCACGTTGGCGGCACTAAAGCCCTGCAAACGTTCGGCGAACAACGCCAGACAGCTCAGCCCGCGCTCAATCGCTTCTTCGCTCAGGCGATTGTGCGCATCCAGCCCATCGGCTAGATGCACGCGCTGTTTCAGGCGTCCCAGCACTTGCAAAGCGCCATCCACCACGCGGGCAATGACCATATGGAAGCTGTTCGAGCCGAGGTCGATTGCCGCGAATTCTTGAGGTTTCGGCGTACTTTTATGTGAGATTGGCATAGGCGTTATTCGGGTTGTTCCAGTTTCTTGATGTAGTCGTAAATGGCCAGCTGCGAACGCACCTTTTTACGGTTGCCGCGCGGCACATAACGATTACTCAGCTCTTTATCGACGATGCGGGCTTTCACCGTATCACTAAACAGAATGGTGATAATGTCCAGAATGCGTTGCTTCACGCGTGGATCAAGAATCGCCACGGCAACTTCAATGCGGTGATCAATGTTACGCGTCATCCAGTCCGCGGAAGAGAGGAACACCTTTTTCTCGCCGCCGTTCTCAAAAATATAGACGCGGTCGTGCTCGAGATAGCGGTCAACGATGCTGGTAATGCGAATATTTTCACTGATGCCCGGTAAATCGGGGATCAGCGAACACATGCCGCGTACCAGCAGATTCACTTTCACGCCTGCCGACGAGGCGGCATACAGCCGATCAACTAAACCATTATCCACCAGGTTGTTGATCTTCAATGTAATGCTAGCAGGATTGCATTGCTGCGCGTTGGCGATCTCGGCATCAATAAACTTATACAGCATGTCGCGCGAATTCTGCGGTGAAACCAGCAGATGCTCGAAGGTTACCGGGCGATACGGATTCTCAATGAAGTTGAACACGCGGCGCACTTCATTGGTGATGCGCGCATCGGCGGTCAGCAATGAATAGTCAGTATAAATGCGCGCGGTTTTTTCGTTGAAGTTCCCGGTACCGATATGCGCATAACGCACTATTTCTTCACCTTCACGGCGCGAAATCAGGAACAACTTGGCGTGAATTTTCAGACCTGGCGCGGAGAAGATCACATGCACGCCCGCTTCGGTCAGGCGTTTCGCCCAGCGGATGTTGGCCTCTTCATCGAAGCGCGCCTGCAATTCCACCACCACCGTGACTTTCTTGCCGTTATAAGCAGCGTGAATCATCGCATCCATGATGCGCGAGTTTTTCGCTACGCGATAAATGTTGATCTTAATCGCCAGCACGTTCGGGTCGAACGAGGCCTGACGCAGCA
>NZ_DAMBSA010000082.1:0-13896 GCF_032054795.1 Pantoea sp. CTOTU49201 | reverse complement strand
ATCGCTACGGATGCGTCACGCGTTGCGGCTTATGTGGTTTCCGGTATCGGTTTCCTCGGCGGCGGAGTGATCATGCGCGATGGCTTGAACATCCGCGGATTGAATACCGCCGCCACCTTGTGGTGCACCGCCGCCATTGGCGTGTTGTGCAGCATGGGATTGCTGTTGGAGGCGACGATCGGCTGCATGGTGATTCTGTGCGCGAATATTCTGCTGCGTGAATTTGCTTTAGGCATCAATCGGCAAACTATAGTTTCAGCCGCCGAAGCGATACAACACTACAAAGTACAAATCATCTGCCTCGCGCAGGATGAAGTTCAGGTTCGTAGCCTGATGCTGCACACGCTTGGTGGCAGCGGCTTGCGGTTGCAATCACTGCACAGCGAAGACATGGATCCGCCGCATCGTATGGAAGTAAATGCCGAGGTCATTGGCAATCCAACGTTAACCGATCAGCTTGAAAGCCTGGTGAGCCGCATTAGTCTGGAGAAAGGCGTGAGTTCGGTAAGGTGGCAGGTGAGTGAGTTGGAGCGGGATTAGTCTTTTAGCAAATGTGACGCCATTTCATCGCCACTTTGAATGAAGAAGAAAAAAGCCACCTTGAAAGAGGTGGCTTAATAATATGAATTTATTCGCTAAATTTGGTGGCCCCTGCTGGGTTTGAACCAGCGACCAAGCGATTATGAGTCGCCTGCTCTAACCACTGAGCTAAGGGGCCAGCGGAGCGGGGATTATAGAGTATCTTGTTGGGGTGATCCAGAGTTCACCATTTGGATGGTGAAAATTACAGCAATAGCTGACTCTTTGATCTCAAAAAGAAAATTCTACTATCCCACGCTCTATCGCTTATTAAGCGCCCAATCATCAGCGTTTTTTGAGACCAGGCTCATTCGAAAGTTTGTCGATACTACAAATAGCGCGTTGCGGGCTTGTTGAGCGAGATGAAGGGCAATATGGCGATGCGCGCCTCTTCATAAGTCTGCCAAAGCTGCACATCTTCCACGGATGGGATTGTCACCAGCTCGCCGGCATCAAGTCCACGCAGCGCTGCGGAGACTAAATCATCCACTTCCATCAGCATCTCTGCGGGAAGATCGTTAATGGATTTTCCTGCACGCTCAAAGATCTCAGTGCGCGTTAAGCCTGGCAACACAGCCTGCATACGCACACCGCTTTCGGCTAATTCTCGATGAAGATTACGAGTCAGGGAAAGCACATACGCTTTGCTGGCGTTGTATGCGCCATTAGCTGATTCACTCACCAGCGCTAGCACCGAAGCAATATTCACAATCGTGCCATTGCGACGTGCACGAAATGCCTGTGCAGCACTGTGGGCCAGCTGTGTTAGCGCAACGATATTTAACGTCAGCATCGTTTGTATTTTCGCGATATCACCGTCAATGAATTCGCCTTCGACAGTCATACCAGCATTGTTTACCAGCAGCGTAATCGCTTTGTTTTGCTGGATTTCGCGATCAACTCTTAGCAAATCATCGTGGTTGGTGAGGTCGGCAGCCAGCACGCTGACTTCAACGCCATGCGCTTCACGCAGCGATTGTGCCAACAGATTGAGCCTGGCTTCATCGCGTGCCACTAGAATCAGGTTTGTGCCACGTGCTGCCAGTTGTTTCGCATAAGTCGCGCCAATTCCACTTGATGCGCCGGTGATCAAAGCCAGTTGTTGTGACATGGTGTGTTCCTCTAAATGATGGTTATCATATGTACGAGATTTAATATGACGATCATAATATTTGTCGTCAAGCTAGAATATGATGGTTGTAATAATTACACTGATTGCCATCAACGATGTCGGAGTCAATGAAGATGGAAAAGCTGAGCCATAAAGCGCGTACACGACAGCGCATTCTGGATGAAGCCTCGGTGGTGATGCGCGAGAACGGCACTGAAAGCATTGGCGTAGCGGCGCTGATGAAGCGCGTCGGTTTAACGCACGGCGGCTTTTATGCCCACTTCGCCTCACGCGAAGATCTGGTGCAAGCGGTGATTGCTGAGATGTTTATCGATTCGGCGCGCCGTTTTGCGGATATCACTTCAATCAACGATCCCGCTGAACGGCTCAATCAGCTGATTGATAGCTATTTATCCGAGCAGCATTGCAACACGCCGGGGGAAGGCTGTCCAATGCCTGCGCTGGTGAGTGAGATGGCGCATTTACCCGTCGAGGCGCGTACGTTGTTTTCACAGCGTCGTGAAGCGATGCGGCAGCGTTTGGCGTTGACGCTAGGCGAGCTTCATCATCCGCATGCGGATGACGCGGCGACCACTATGTTAGCTGAGATGGTTGGTGCGGTGGCAATGGCACGCGCTTGTCCCGATGATGAGGAAGCGCGCACCATGCTGGCGAGCAGTCGTCGATCGGTAAAACAACGCGCCGGACTGGAGATGGCATGAGCGAGCACGATATCCGCGATATCATCGCGCCTGACTTAAAGGTGCTGTTTTGTGGCATCAATCCGGGCAAGTCGTCGGCGCACACTGGATTTCACTTCGCGCATCCCGGTAATCGCTTCTGGAAAGTGATTTATCAGGCCGGCTTTACGCGCGAGTTACTCAAGCCCGAGCAGGAGCAGCGGCTGCTGGAAACTGGCTATGGCATCACCATGCTGGTGGAGCGTCCGACGGTGCAGGCTAACGAGTTGGATGGCGATGAATTACGCGACGGTGGTTCGCGCTTGCAGCAAAAGATTTTGCATTATCAGCCGCGCACGCTGGCGGTGTTGGGCAAGGATGCCTTTCAGAAAGCGTTTCGTCAGCGCAAAGTGGAGTGGGGCGAGCAGCCGCAAACGCTGGGTGAAACGCGTTTGTGGGTACTGCCTAATCCGAGTGGGTTAAATCGTGCGACGCTGGAAGAGATGGCCGCATCCTATCGCCAACTGCATGATTGGCTGCAAAATAACGCGTGATAGTGCGACGCTTTCGGCAATAAAAAACCCCGGCAAGCCGGGGTTTTCGTCTCGCCAAGAATTAATCGTCGAGGAAACTACGCAGTACTTCTGAGCGGCTTGGATGACGCAGTTTACGCAGCGCCTTGGCTTCGATCTGACGAATACGCTCACGCGTTACATCAAACTGTTTGCCAACCTCTTCCAGCGTGTGGTCGGTGTTCATATCGATACCGAAACGCATACGCAGCACTTTCGCTTCACGCGCGGTAAGGCCAGCCAGCACGTCGTGAGTCGCTGAGCGCAGGCTTTCCGAGGTAGCGGAATCCAGCGGCAGCTCCAGCGTGGTGTCTTCGATAAAATCGCCCAGATGCGAATCTTCATCATCACCAATCGGCGTCTCCATAGAGATTGGCTCTTTAGCGATTTTCAGCACCTTGCGGATCTTATCTTCAGGCATCAGCATACGTTCAGCCAGCTCTTCCGGCGTCGGTTCGCGGCCCATTTCCTGCAGCATCTGACGCGAAATACGGTTGAGTTTGTTGATGGTCTCAATCATATGCACCGGAATACGGATGGTGCGCGCCTGGTCAGCGATAGAACGGGTGATAGCCTGACGAATCCACCATGTGGCGTAAGTTGAGAACTTATAACCACGACGGTATTCAAACTTATCAACGGCTTTCATCAGACCGATGTTGCCTTCCTGAATTAGATCGAGGAACTGCAAACCACGGTTGGTGTATTTCTTGGCGATAGAGATAACCAGACGTAAGTTTGCTTCAACCATCTCTTTCTTCGCACGACGCGCTTTCGCTTCGCCGATAGACATGCGACGGTTGATGTCCTTCACCTGCTCGATGGTCAAGCCGGTTTCTTCTTCGATTTGCTGCAGTTTGTACAGCGAACGATTCACATCATCTTCAACTTCCAGCAGCTTCTCAGACCACGGCTTGTTCATCGCCAGCGCGGCTTTGAACCAGCTTGGGTTGGTTTCGTTGCCGGTAAACAGCGTGATGAAGTTTTTCTTCGGCATTTTGCACAGTTCAATACACAGCTTCATGATCAGGCGCTCTTGCGTACGCACGCGCTCCATCATTTCACGCATATTGTTTACCAGGTAATCGAACTGCTTCGGTACCAGGCGGAACTGCTTGAACACTTCAGAGAGGTTCTGGATTTCGGCTACGGCGTCAGCATGGCTGCGGCCTTTGGCTTTAATGACGGTACGCGTGGTTTCGTACTGCGTGCGCAGGTCGCCAAACTTCTCGCGAGCCAGTTCTGGATCGATTGAGTTATCGTCATCAGAGCTGTCGTCATCGTCTTCATCTTCTTCTTCATCGTCATCACGGTCTTCCTGCGATAACTCAGAACCGACGTTGGTGGCGGTCGGCGCGATATCTTCTTCTGCGTTCGGATCGATGAAACCGATGATCAAGTCAGACAGGCGAGCATCGCCCGCTTCTACGCGATCGTACTGATCGAGCAGATAGGTGATCGCTTCCGGATATTCGGCTACAGAGCATTGAACCTGGTTGATACCGTCTTCGATGCGCTTAGCGATGTCAATTTCGCCTTCGCGCGTCAGCAGTTCAACGGTACCCATTTCGCGCATGTACATGCGCACCGGGTCGGTGGTACGGCCAATTTCAGATTCAACACTGGATAAAACCTGAGCGGCGGCTTCTGCGGCATCTTCGTCAGTATCGGAGCTGTTTTCATTCAGTATCAGATCATCAGCATCAGGCGCTTCTTCAACAACCTGAATACCCATGTCGTTAATCATCTGGATGATGTCTTCGATCTGATCGGAGTCGACGATATCTTCCGGCAGATGGTCATTGACCTCAGCATAGGTCAAATAGCCTTGCTCCTTACCACGGGTGACAAGTAGCTTAAGCTGTGACTGCGGGTTTTGCTCCATAAGACGGTATCCACACTTCTGTTAATTAGATTGGTGTCGGTCGGCGGCGAAAGCCAACAATAACAGTGAAGGCGTTGTGTTTTTGCCGCTGCCTACATCGCGGCCAGGGCCTTTGCCCTCATATAATCGGCACTTAAGCCGCTTGTGTTCTTTCCGGGCCTGGCTTACTTGCCATTTTCCCCCCCGGCAGTGCTCGCAATCCTCACGTACTTTAGTACGCTCCGGTTGCTGTGCGCTGGCGGTAACGAAACTGACTTCGACGCCTACGGCCCTAAATTTGTGGTGATTCCGGCTTCGCTTATCGCGTCTATCAATCCGGAAATCACTGCGCCAGAATGCCGTTTTTAACCTACTTGCGGTTCTGACCCAGTTAAAATCTTATTTTTTCGCTAATGCCTGGCTTAGAGCCCAGAACTCGCGGCGTTCGATGGCGCTAAGGCCTTCTGTTCGCTCGCGTGCGATAAGCGCTTCAAGGCGCTGTTCGAGCGCGGAATCGTAAATACTTGCCAGTGAATCCTGGAACACTTCTTCCGCCTCTTCATCCACTATCATGTGGTTCCAGGTGGCCAGTGTTTCAAGGGGCTGGCTAAAATTTGTTCCGCGATATAACTCTAGTAGCTGTCCGGTGGTCAGGCCAGGATTCTCTGTACAACGACTGACTAACTCCACAAATAGCGGTAAACCCGCCATTTTTGACTGCTCCAGTCCATCCAGTGTAGGCACGATGGAGGCAAATTGCGGATTTTGCACTAATAACGCGATCAATACGCGCATGGTGGTACGCTTCAACGGTGGGGCAGTTGGCAGCACTCCGCTTTCCGCCAGCTTCGGCATCAGCTTGTCTAACTGGTTATCGTCAAGAATCCCGAGTTTATTACCCAATGTTTGACGCATATAAATGCGCAGCGTTTCACCGGGAATCTGACTGATCAGCGGTAACGCCAGTGTCGCCAGCTTGGTTTTGCCATCGCGTGTACTCAAATCCACTTGCGGCATCAGGCTGTCGAACAAAAATGTGGAGAGCGGTGTAGCCTGCTCCATCCGCGCTTCAAAGGCTTCTTTGCCCTCTTTGCGTACCAGCGTGTCCGGATCTTCGCCGTCGGGCAAAAACATAAAGCGTAGCTGACGACCATCATTCATGTAAGGCAATGCGGTTTCGAGCGTACGCCATGCCGCTTCACGTCCGGCGCGGTCGCCGTCGTAACAGCAAATCACGGTATCCGTTGAGCGGTAAAGCAGCTGAACGTGTTCAGCGGTGGTCGAGGTGCCCAGCGATGCAACGGCATAATCGATGCCAAACTGCGCCAGCGCCACCACGTCCATGTAACCTTCGACAACCAACAAACGCGTGGGTTGCGGATGATTTTTTTGCGCTTCATAAAGTCCGTATAACTGGCGGCCTTTATGGAAAATCGGTGTTTCAGGCGAGTTCAGATACTTCGGCGTATCGTTGCCCAGCACGCGACCACCAAAACCAATCACGCGGCCACGCTTATCGCGAATAGGGAACATCACGCGATCGCGGAAGCGATCGTAGGTGCGGCCTGAGTCATTGCTGACTAGCATGCCCGCTTCCATCAGTGATTCGCGATCGTCTTTCTGCTGGCCAAAGCGCTTCAGTGCATTATCCCAACCGGCAGGCGCATAGCCGATAGCGAAGTGATCGATCACTTCCTGACTAAGACCACGCGTGGCGAGATAGTTCTGTGCAGATTGCGCTTGTGGATTACGCAGGCTCTGTTGATAGAAGCCGTTCAGGCCATCCAGCAACTGATAAAGACTTTGACGTTGATGGCGCTCCATCTGGCTAGGTCCATTGCCCGCTTCATACGGCACTTCTAAGCCATGAAGCGTGGCCAGCTCCTCAACGCTCTCAACAAATTCCAGACGATCGTGATTCATCAGGAAGTCGATGGCGTTACCTTTGGCGCCACAGCCGAAGCAGTAATAAAACTGCTTCTCACCGCTTACGGTGAAAGAGGGGGTTTTCTCGTTATGGAAAGGACAGCACGCGTGATAGTTCTTACCCTGCTTTTTCAGCTTAACGCGGGCATCGATAATATCCACGATGTCCGTGCGGGCAAGTAAGTCGTTGATAAATATGCGTGGAATTCGTCCAGCCATAAGCCCCGATTTTTCAGCTCATAAACGACAACAAGCCGCGCTTCCTTTCGGAAAGCACGGCCTTTTACTTGACTCTGTCTGCGTTTATCACGCGGCGGAAGCAAGCTTCCGCAAGAAATTAGTACAGACGAGTGCGGCGTGCGTTTTCGCGAGCCAGTTTCTTGGCATGACGCTTAACTGCAGATGCTTTAGCGCGCTTACGCTCAGTGGTAGGCTTCTCGTAGAACTCACGGCTACGAACTTCTGCCAAAACACCTGCTTTCTCGCATGAACGCTTGAAGCGACGCAGTGCTACGTCGAACGGCTCGTTTTCACGTACTTTAATTACCGGCATGTAACTCTTACCTCGATAAAATTCGGTTTTTGCTGCTGACTGCGGCGCCAGCACATTTCAAAATGGTGCAGCATTTTACTCCAGCCGCGGCCGACTTGTAAAGCACCATGTATAATTTAGAACCAACAGGGGCAAATGCCATCGCGGCTGCCGGTTTTTTCAGGCCGTGGAGTATAGCGCACTCTTTGTGCGACAGAAAAACACTTTTTCAGGGGCAAAGTCTCTGGCGTGAGAATTGCCTGTGTTACACTGCGCGCCGCACGAAGAGGGTGATAAAAGCTATGCGAGTTCTGGGTATTGAAACGTCCTGCGATGAAACCGGCATCGCGATCTATGACGATGCGTCCGGTCTGCTGGCAAATCAACTATATAGCCAGGTGAAACTGCATGCCGATTACGGCGGAGTGGTGCCGGAACTGGCATCGCGTGACCACGTCCGTAAAACCGTGCCGCTGATTCAGGCGGCACTGAAAGAGGCGGGCCTTGAGCCACAACAGATTAATGGCGTTGCCTATACCGCCGGGCCTGGATTGGTCGGCGCGTTGCTGGTTGGCGCCACCATTGGTCGTGCGCTGGCGTTCGCCTGGAATGTGCCGGCGGTGCCGGTACATCACATGGAAGGGCATCTTCTGGCGCCGATGCTGGAAGAGAATCCACCGGAATTCCCGTTTGTTGCGCTGCTGGTTTCCGGCGGCCATACACAATTGATCAGCGTGACCGGAATTGGTGAATACACCTTACTGGGCGAATCGATTGACGATGCAGCAGGCGAAGCGTTTGATAAAACTGCCAAGCTGCTGGGGCTGGATTATCCGGGCGGACCGATGCTGTCGCGTATGGCGCAGCAGGGCACGCCAAACCGTTTCCGCTTCCCCCGCCCAATGACCGATCGCCCGGGATTGGATTTTAGCTTCTCCGGCCTGAAAACCTTTGCAGCTAACACCATTCGCGAGCATCAGGGCGACGAGCAAGCGCGCTCGGATATCGCTCGCGCATTTGAAGATGCGGTGGTTGATACCTTAATGATTAAGTGCAAACGCGCGCTTGAGCAAACCGGCTTCAAGCGTTTGGTGATTGCAGGTGGCGTCAGCGCGAACCGCACGCTGCGTGAGCGCATGGCTGAGATGATGCAAAAGCGTGGCGGCGAAGTGTTTTACGCGCGCCCTGAGTTTTGCACTGATAACGGCGCGATGATTGCTTACGCTGGCATGGTGCGACTTAAAGGTGGCACAAGTGGTGGACTCGGCGTCAGTGTGCGACCGCGCTGGCCGCTGGCAGAATTACCCGCCATCTAAAACGAAAAAACCGGCCTCGCGCCGGTTTTTTTATTTCTTCTTCTTCCGCTTCCAGATCTTATTTTCCTGGCCGCGCCACAGGCGCTGGATGTTGTCGTGGTGCCGCAACAGAATCAGGCACGAGAGCATCGAAACGGGGAAAGTGAATTGCGGTTTGAACCACCACACGTAAAACGGTGCAATCAGCGCGCTGACAATCGCGCCGAGCGATGAATAGCCGCTCAGCAGCACCGTCAGCAGCCAGGTGCCGGTCATTAATCCCGTCAAATCCCAGCCAATCGGCGCAATCGCACCAAAGGCGGTCGCCACGCCTTTACCGCCGCGAAAACGAAAGAACACCGGATAGATGTGGCCCAGACAGGCGGCTATCGCCGTGAGGCCAAGATAGAGCGGGGCAACGTGCAGCAGATAAGCGATCCACACCGGCAGCATGCCTTTTGCCACATCGAAAATCAGCACTGCGGCAGCGGCGGCTTTGCCACCAATGCGTAAAACGTTGGTCGCGCCAGGATTGCCTGAGCCTTGCGAACGCGGATCGGGTAAACCAGCCAGTTTACAGACCAGTATCGCACTGGAAATCGAGCCGCAAAGATACGCGAAAATAATCATACCAAGCGCGATAGCACTCATAGCGTCGTACCGTTCCTTTTGGGTCGTTTTGTTCTCGATAAGCGTGGATAATACGCATAATCCGCCGGAAGTGGTATCCGGCTTAGCCAAAAACAGAGACTGACATCATGGATATCGTATTTATCGAGCAGCTTACCGTGTTCACGACTATTGGCGTTTACGACTGGGAACAGGGCATGCAGCAGAAGCTGGTGCTCGATGTCGAAATGGCGTGGGACAACCGTCAGGCCGCGGCCAGCGACGATGTGAATGATTGCCTGAGCTACGCCGATGTCACCGAAGTGATCCTCAATCATCTGCAAGGTCAGCGTTTTGCTCTGGTTGAAAGGGTGGCAGAAGAAATCGCCGATCTGTTGATGAATCGTTTTAAAACCCCCGGAGTACGTATAAAGGTAGGCAAACCGGGCGCTGTAGCCCAGGCGGTCAGCGTTGGCGTGCGTATTGAGCGCGGGACTATTCCGAAATAAAACTTCCGTGATTGCCATCACAATGAAACCAAACCAAATTATGGTGTGTCTCACTTGAGGCCGTTGCGCTAACGAGCAGGAAGTTACCGAATTTCTTAAGGTTTCCTTCAGCGTGACGCAGGCATAATTTCAGGCGGTAGCCCTTTGCGACCGCCTTTTTACTGTTTAAAACGGATAGAGGAAATATTTTGATGGCAGACATTCACCAGCTTTGGGTAGCTGCAATCCTGGGGGTTGTAGAAGGCCTCACGGAATTCCTGCCGGTCTCTTCCACGGGCCACATGATTATTGTTGGTCATCTGTTGGGTTTTGAAGGCCAGACCGCTGAAACCTTCGAAGTTGTAATTCAACTTGGTTCCATCCTCGCTGTGGTCGTGATGTTCTGGCGCCGCCTGTTTGGTTTGATCGGCATTCACTTTGGTGAGGTCAAACATGAAGGTGTTGGTACAGGTCGATTGACGCTGATTCATATTCTGTTGGGCATGGTGCCGGCGGTGGTGATTGGTTTGCTGCTGCACGACCAAATCAAAACGCTGTTTAACCCGATCAACGTGATGTATGCGCTGGTGGTCGGCGGTGTGCTGCTGCTGGTGGCGGAATACTTTAAGCCAAAGCAACCTAAAGCAGTGGGCGTCGACGATATCACTTATCTGCAAGCGTTTATGATTGGCTGCTTCCAGTGTCTGGCGCTGTGGCCGGGCTTCTCGCGCTCAGGTGCGACGATTTCTGGCGGTATGCTGATGGGCGTGAGCCGTTATGCGGCGTCGGAGTTCTCCTTCATTCTGGCGGTGCCGATGATGATTGGTGCAACCGGACTGGATCTCTACAAGAGCCTCGGCTTCCTGACAATGCAGGATTTCCCGATGTTTGCCGTCGGTTTTGTCACCGCCTTCGTTGTGGCGCTGCTGGCAATCAAAGTGTTCCTTGAGCTGATCAAACGTATTTCGTTTGTCTCTTTCGCTATCTACCGCTTTATTGTGGCGGCCGTGGTTTACGCCATCTTTATGTAAATTGCCACGCGCGGCCGGTTACGCTGGCCGCGCGTTAATCAATTCCGCCTGCAATACTGCAACACGTCGCCGCGTCAACTCTTCCCGCACTTCTGCCCCTTTAAAGCCTGCTGCAACCACATCTTTGGTGGGTACCGCTTGCGCCAGCGTAAACGCCTGACGCAAATAATCGCCTTGCGGATAAGACATGCTTTCCAGGCCCGCACGCCCGCGCGCATCCGCTTCGCTGGTCAGCGCCATTTTTTCCACGCGATCGGGCTTGCGCCAGGCATCGATACGATCAAAAAGCGCGATTAATGCGTCCGCCGGCTGGCGCTCAATGGTGTGCACCACATCATGGAATTCGGTCACCACTAACGCCAAATCACGCACCTGATTCGGCACGCGCAGGCGCTGGCACAGCGCTTCAACAATCGGCACGCCCGCGAGGCCATGACCATGATGGCTCGGCCATTTTTCTGCTGGCGTCAGCGCCTTACCGACATCGTGGAACAGCGTAGCGAAACGCACATCAAGCTGGTCCGAAAGCGCGGCGGACATCGCCAGCGTCATCAGCGCATGGATGCCGGTATCAATTTCGGGATGCCATTTGATGGGCGCCGGAATGCCATACAGGTTATCGATTTCCGGGAACAGCACCTGCAGCGCGCCGCAATCACGCAGCACCTGGAAATAGACCTGTGGATTGTGCGTCAACAACGCTTTTTCCGTCTCTTTCCACACGCGTTCTGCGGTGAGATGCGCCAGTTCGCCGCTGACGGCCATTTCGCGCATCAGCGCCTGGGTTTCATCGGCAATACGGAAATTAAGATGGGCAAAGCGGGCGGCGAAACGCGCCACGCGCAATACGCGCAGCGGATCTTCGTTAAAGGCGGCGGAAACATGGCGCAGCTGGCGTTGCGCCAAATCGCGCTGACCGCCATAAGGATCAATCAGCTCACCACTGTCGCTTTGAGCGATGGCATTGATGGTGAGATCGCGGCGCTGCAGATCTTGCTCGAGCGTGACATCCGGCGCGAACTGCGTCACAAAACCGGTGTAACCGTTGCCGCTTTTACGTTCCGTACGCGCCAGCGCATACTCTTCACGGCTGCGCGGATGCAAAAAAACCGGAAAATCCCGTCCAACCTGCTGATAACCTTCCGCCAGCATCGAATCTGGCGTCGCGCCAACAACCACCCAATCTCTATCTTTTACCGGCAAACGCAGTAAGGCATCGCGCACTGCGCCACCGACCAGAAACGTCTTCACTCAACCACTCCAGAGACAAATCAGAAATTGCGTGCTGAGCACGCTTGTTACTTTATTGTTGCATACTTTGGCTAAATATCGGGCACGCCAAAAAGGGCATCTTACGATCCCCTTAAATAAAAGAACAAATCTGCGTGGCGCGCTAGTTCATCCAGCGATCGTTTTTCTTGCGGCGCGGCACCATGTGCGGCAGCAACAGACCCAACAGCAGACCAACGCCCAACACGCCGCCGCCATACATAAACCACTGCATGATAATGGTGCGCTGCTTGTCATCCAGCTGCACGTTGGCGGCACTCACTTTCTTCTGCGCGACAATCAGCTCATTTTTCAGCTTCTGATTCTCGGCTTTCAGACCATCAATGGTGCCGTCGCTGTTGGCGACTTTGTTCTGCAT
The DNA here is from genome assembly GCF_032054795.1 of Pantoea sp. CTOTU49201. Classification (NCBI taxonomy): domain Bacteria; kingdom Pseudomonadati; phylum Pseudomonadota; class Gammaproteobacteria; order Enterobacterales; family Erwiniaceae; genus Pantoea; species Pantoea sp. CTOTU49201. Next base: position 1,561 of record NZ_DAMBSA010000082.1, on the reverse strand, counting down.
CTCGGACGTGCGCTGATTCCAGCTGTTATCGATATTCGCCAGCTTGGCCGTCAGGTCTTTAACCTGCTGCTCAAGCTGCGGCACGCGGGTACGCAGGCTTGGATTGGCGCTCAGCTGCGACAGTGGAATCCAGTTGGTTTTGCCTTCTGCATCACGAATCTGACCATATTGAGAATCGCTATTGGTCTGCAGCAAGGTGACTTCCTCTCCGGCGTTCAGCTTACCGATCAGGCGATATTGATCGCCCGGACCGCTGCGCACCCAAGTGGATAATTCATCGGAGATGTAACGCTTTTCGTCAGCAGCATGAGCAGGCGTGATGGCGCTGAAAGCCAGCAAAGAAAGGGCAGCAAGTGTGATTTTTTTCATTCGATGTCGTTTTTTCTTAATGGCGTAAAATTACCGGCACAGTCTGGAGACGCTTCTCAAAAATCTGAATGAGAACTATCCTGGTCTCAATCCGGTGCGAAAAGGGTCGTAAAAGCACAAGAAAGCGGAGACAGCGGGCTTCCGGTGCATTACTCTTCGCCAGATTAAACTCGTAAGTGCCAGCAGCGTATTGAATAAAAAATTATGACCATCGAAATCGAATTAAAGTTCATTGCTACACCGCAAGCCGCCGAAAAACTGGCTGAAAAGCTTGCCGCGTGGCCACATCAGCACTTCGCCGCGCGCGAGCTGACCAATATCTATTATGAAACCGACGACAACCAACTGCGGCGTTGGGACATGGGCCTGCGCATTCGTGGCGTTGACCAACGCTATGAAATGACACTGAAAGCTGCCGGTAAAACCGTCGGCGGCCTGCATCAGCGTCCTGAATATAATGTTGATCTCACCGAGCCGCAGCTGGATATCGCGCGCCTGCCGGCCGAGATCTGGCCGCAGGGCACCGATATCGCCGCACTGCAATCGCGCCTGCAGCCGCTGTTCAGTACCCATTTCCAGCGCGAAGCCTGGCTGGTCCAATTTGGCGACAGCGAAATTGAAGTGGCGTTTGACCGTGGCGAAGTCGCTGCCGGTGAATTCAGCGAACCGCTTTATGAAGTTGAGCTTGAGCTCAAAAGTGGGCAGCGCGATGACATGCTGAAATTCGCTGAAGCGCTGGTTGCGATGGGCGGCTTGCGTCTCGGCAGCCTGAGCAAAGCCGCGCGCGGCTACCAGCTGGCGCAGGGTAATTTACCGCGTCCAATTCGTACGTTGCCGTTGCAGAAAATCGCCGCGAAAGCATCGGTTGAGCAGGGCATGATCAACGCGATGACGGCGGCACTGAATCATTGGCAATACCATGAAGAAGTGTGGCTGCGTGGTAATAAAGAGGCCAAAGCGGCGGTGATTGATGCGCTGGAAACGCTGCGTCAGGCGTTCTCACTGTTTGGCGCGTTGGTGCCTCGCAAGGCCAGCAGCGAGCTGCGCCAGAAGTTAACCCGTCAGGAAGAGTTGCTGGCCGATGAAGAGAATAATGCAGAAGCTACCTGCTTCTCGTTGACCTCCGTTGAAGCCCAGTTAGCGCTTACTCACTGGCTGGTGGAGTCTCAGTGGCAAAACTGGCTCGACGACA
>NZ_DAMBSA010000081.1:0-14066 GCF_032054795.1 Pantoea sp. CTOTU49201 | reverse complement strand
TGAAGGTGAGTATCCGCAGTTTGGTAACAATGACTCGCGCGTTGATGACATGGCGTGCGATCTAGTTGAACGTTTCATGAAAAAAATTCAGAAACTGCAAACCTACCGCAATGCGGTGCCAACTCAGTCAGTACTGACCATTACATCTAACGTGGTTTATGGTAAGAAAACCGGTAACACGCCAGACGGACGTCGTGCGGGTGCACCGTTCGGACCGGGTGCTAACCCAATGCACGGCCGTGACCAGAAAGGTGCGGTGGCTTCACTGACCTCGGTCGCGAAACTGCCCTTCGCTTACGCTAAAGACGGCATCTCTTATACCTTCTCCATCGTGCCAAATGCGCTGGGTAAAGATGATAACGTGCGTAAAACTAACCTTGCTGGCCTGATGGATGGATATTTCCACCATGAAGCTAACATTGAGGGCGGTCAGCATCTGAACGTTAACGTGATGAACCGTGAGATGCTGCTGGATGCGATGGAACATCCTGAGAAGTATCCGCAGCTGACCATTCGCGTATCCGGTTATGCTGTTCGCTTCAACTCGCTCACCAAAGAACAGCAGAAAGATGTAATTACCCGTACGTTTACTCAGTCGTTGTAAGAGCACTTCACTGAGATTAAAAGGCTCCTGCGGGAGCCTTTTCTCCACAAGTCCGTTTTGCCAGCTTGCTGGTGCTGGCAACCTGGCAAAATCGACTTTCACTTTTAGAGCACGACATAGATTGTGCTGCCTGATGTTCAGGCTCATCTGGAGAATTCATCGCAATGTCAACCATCGGTCGTATCCACTCCTTTGAATCCTGCGGCACCGTAGACGGCCCAGGCATCCGTTTCATCACCTTTTTTCAGGGCTGTCTGATGCGCTGCCTGTATTGCCATAACCGCGATACATGGGATACGCATGGCGGTAAAGAAGTGACCGTTGAAGAGTTGATGAAGGATGCGCTCTCATATCGTCACTTTATGAATGCATCTGGCGGCGGCGTGACGGCGTCGGGTGGCGAAGCGATCTTACAAGCTGAGTTCGTGCGAGACTGGTTCCGCGCCTGCCAGGCTGAAGGTATTCACACCTGTCTCGACACCAACGGCTTTGTACGTCGCTACGATCCGGTGATCGACGAATTGCTGGATGCCACTGATTTGGTCATGCTCGACTTAAAACAGATCAATGATGATGTGCATGAGATTTTGGTGGGCGTTTCCAACCACCGCACGCTGGACTTTGCGCGCTATCTGCAGAAGAGAGGCAAACGCACCTGGATTCGTTACGTAGTTGTGCCTGGTTACTCTGATGATGATGATTCCGTGCATCGCTTAGGTGAGTTCACTAAGGATATGGATAACATTGAGAAGATTGAACTGCTGCCTTATCACGAGTTAGGCAAACACAAATGGGTTGCCATGGGTGAAGAGTACAAGCTGGATGGTGTTAAGCCGCCGAGCAAGGAAACCATGGAGCGAGTGAAAAATATCCTCGCCAGCTACGGTCATGAAGTGATGTATTAACCGCAAATAAAAGGGGAGCCGCTGGCTCCCCTTTCTACTATTTCATATTAATGCGTCAAGCATGTGCAACCGGCGTTGCCTGATGATCGGCTTTGCGCAGTAACATCACCAGATAAACCAGTGCAACTGCAGCAATCATCACAAACAGCAGGCGGTCAGAGTAGTTCTGCATAAGCATTGACGTCATTCCCGGCCCCACCAAACTGCCCACGGTGTAGCTGAACAGTAATGCCTGATTCATCGCCACTAACTCATGATGCGCCACGGTTTCGCACGCCCAGGACATGGCCACTGGGTAGAGGGTGAAACCCGCCAGACCCAGCACAAACAGTGCTGGTGCCATCGCAGCATCACCCAACATGGCAATCGCACCGAGAATAACCACGAATACTTGCACACGTAGTACCATCAGGCGACCAAAGCGATCGGCTAAACGTCCTACTGGCCACTGGCCGACAATGCCCGAGCTAACCAGTAACGCCATCCAGTAACCGACAGTTGCATCACTCATGCCCTGATGTGACAGATACAGCGGCATCAAGCCATAAAGCGAGCCGAGAACGATACCGGAAATGATGCAGCCATTGATACCGAGACGAGAACTACGACGACGCAACATCACCCAAAGGTGACCCGTTGAAGCCTCTTCCGTCGCAGCGCTAGCGTTAACATGCACAAACACGACCGGCAATACCGCACAGATAATCAGCGCAGTCACCCACGGAATCACGTGGAGCAGCTCTGTCGACACGCGACTCACCAGCAACTGGCCGGCAACCGTGCCGAGGTAATAGATAATCATGTATGCCGCGAGCAGCTGACCACGATTACGTACGGTACCGCTGCATAATAAGGCGCTCTCAACCACCACCCAAATCAGTGCACAACCCACACCTGCGGTGAAGCGCAGCATGGTCCAGCTATAGAAACCATCCAGCATCATCATGCCCATGTTCGCCACGGCAAAAAGCACGCTGGCCAGGTAGAAACAGCGATTAAAACCGTAACGAGTGATCAACCAGCCCGCGAGCAAAGTGCCCAGTAAATTACCGGTGTAATACGATGAGCTAGCCATACCCACTTGCCAGGTTGGCAATTGATCATGGGTAAGCCATAGCGGTACCAGCGTATTAAGCACAGCAATAGACACCGTCATGAGCATTAAGCCGCAAAGCAGCAAAACGACGGGGCGCGACCAGGTTGACATAGGGAATAAAACCAAAAGAGATGACGATAATTGCGCGCAGTTTGCCATTTGCTATTTTAAAGTCAATGTGCAAAAAATCGTCGCCGCACGATTTGCTGCAGCACAATTTATTTTATTTATCTTCAGCGGTTTAGAGGTGGGATGAAAGATAACAGGCAGGCATCTATCTATTTGAATTTATGATTTTTAATGGTTATTGGCCATTTATTGTCGATAACGTTTATTTCTGATTAATTCCGACTAAAAAATAATTATCTTTAAGCTTAAGAAAACAAAAAACCCGGCATTGCCGGGCTTGTATAATTGCGCGTTGATTAGCCAACGAATTCCAGTCCGCCCATGTAAGGACGCAACACTTCTGGCACTTCAATGCGGCCATCAGCTTGCTGGTAGTTTTCCAGCACAGCAACCAGAGTACGACCAACCGCCAGACCAGAACCGTTCAAGGTGTGCATCAAACGTGGTTTCTTGTCGGTTTTGCTGCGGCAACGCGCCTGCATACGACGAGCCTGGAAATCACCCATGTTGGAGCAAGAGGAGATTTCACGGTAAGTGTCCTGAGCTGGCAGCCAAACTTCCAGATCGTAAGTCTTGGCAGAACCGAAGCCCATATCGCCGGTGCAAAGCAGCACTTTACGGTATGGCAGATTGAGCAGCTGCAGCACTTTCTCTGCATGGCCGACCAACTCTTCCAGTGCGTCCATAGAAGTTTCAGGCGCTACAATCTGCACCATTTCCACTTTGTCGAACTGATGCATACGGATTAAACCGCGCGTATCACGTCCGTACGAACCAGCTTCAGAACGGAAGCATGGCGTGTGTGCGGTGAGTTTGAGCGGCAAAGATTCTTCTTCAACGATCTCATCACGCACAAGATTGGTCAGCGGCACTTCAGCAGTTGGGATCAAGGCATAGTTGCTGCTACCCGCCTCTTCGCCCAGCGGCTTGGTATGGAACAGATCTTCACCAAATTTCGGCAGTTGTCCGGTCCCATACAGCGTTTCCTGATTAACCAGATACGGAACATAGGTTTCAAGATAACCGTGCTGCTGCGTGTGCAGGTCAAGCATAAACTGGCTAAGCGCACGGTGCAGACGCGCAATCTGGCCCTGCATGACAATGAAACGTGAACCCGTCAGTTTCACAGCAGCTGCAAAATCCAGACCTTTGGCGGCTTCACCCAGCTCAACATGGTCTTTTACCGGGAAATCGAACTGGCGCGGCTGGCCCCAGCGGCTGACTTCCTGGTTCTCGCTATCATCTTTACCTAACGGGACTTCGTCAACCGGGAGGTTTGGCAATGCGAGGACAAAGTCACGAATTTCGTTCTGCAGGGCATCCAGTTCTGCTTTAGCCGCATCCAGGCGTTCGCCCAGTGCGTTCACTTCCTGACGCAGCGGCTCGATGTCTTCCCCACGTGCTTTGGCCTGACCGATGGATTTGGATCGGGAATTACGCTCAGCTTGCAGATTTTCAGTTTCTACCTGCAAGACTTTACGACGCTCTTCGAGCGAACGTAAGGTTTCCACATCCAGTTTGAATCCTCGGCGTGCCAGTTTTTCTGCGACTGCGTCTGGCTCGTTACGCAGCAGGTTGGGATCGAGCATGCTAATCCTGTGTAATAAAAGGTTAATTGAACGAATGGCGGGACTTGCATCCCTATGGAATTCAATGAAATCCTTGCTCACCTTACCGTAAGGTGTTTATCAGCGGTAGCGTTTTATCGGGCTATTTTGATCCTGCTCAGCCAGCCAGGCGAGTTTTTCGCCAATTTTCCCTTCGAGCCCACGATTAGTCGGTTGGTAGTAGCGTGTCTGCGCCATTTCTGGCGGGAAATAGACTTCGCCAGCGGCATAGGCGTTAGTCTCGTCGTGCGCATATCGATACTCTTTACCCAGCCCCATCTCCTTCATCAATTTGGTCGGAGCATTGCGTAAATGTTCCGGCACATCGTAGTCAGGAAATTCGCGGGCATCGCGCATCGCGGCTTTGAAAGCGGTGTAAACGGCATTACTTTTGGGTGCGCTGGCAAGGTAGACAATCGCCTGCGCAATCGCCCTTTCGCCTTCGGCTGGACCGACGCGCGTAAAGCAATCCCAGGCCGCCAGCGCAACCTGCATGCCGCGCGGATCGGCGTTACCCACATCTTCCGAAGCGATAGCCAGCAATCGGCGTGCGACATACAGCGGATCGCCGCCGGCGGTGATGATTCTTGCATACCAGTAAAGTGCCGCATCAGGTGCTGAACCGCGTACCGATTTATGCAAAGCGGAGATCAGATCGTAGAAACGATCGCCTTTGTTATCGAAACGCGCCGCTCTTTCACCGGAAACTTCGTTGAGCAATTGTGGCGTTAATTCACGCTGGCCTTCGGCGTTGCTCTCAGCCATATCCGCCATCATTTCCAGCGTATTCAAAGCCCGACGCGCATCCCCGTTCACCAACTCTGCAATCATACGGCGCGTATTATCCGGCAGCACAATATCGCTTTTGCCATAACCGCGATCGTCATCCTGCATCGCCTGCAGCAGAACCTGTTCGATATCAGCAGTGGTAAGAGATTTGAGTAAATAGACGCGAGCACGCGATAGCAGCGCCGAGTTGAGCTCAAACGAGGGATTTTCAGTAGTAGCACCGATGAACGTGATGGTGCCATCTTCAATATGCGGCAGGAATGCATCCTGCTGGCTTTTGTTAAAGCGATGGACTTCGTCGACAAACAGAATGGTACGTCGACCCACCTGGCGATTTTGCCGGGCACGCTCGATCGCTTCACGAATCTCTTTGACGCCAGAAGTCACCGCAGAAATACGTTCAACATCGGCTTTACCGTAATGGGCAATGATTTCAGCTAATGTCGTTTTCCCCGTCCCCGGCGGTCCCCACAAAATCATCGAATGCAGATGCCCAGCCTCAATAGCGCGCGGCAGCGGTTTACCAGGCGCCAGCAAATGCTGCTGCCCAATGTAATGTTGCAGCGTAGCTGGCCGCATACGCGCGGCCAGCGGCTGAAACTCATTCGAAGGTGCGAAATCCAGAGACAGGTTACTCACCGTGACCTCACTGACGTTGATCGTCCACCGTTACCCCTTTTGGCGGCGTAAAGGTGAATTTGTCTGGGCTAATGGCGCCGTTGTTTTGGCTCTTCAGCTGATAATCGCTATGTTGACCATCTCGCTCAATTGCGCTGAATTTATTGATGGTGCCAGACGATGTCACATTGATAGTGAACTGCTTGAGGTTGCCATCACTGCTTTTCGGCGTTAGCTCGAAGTTATCACCCTGCTGCTTGATGTTGTACTGTTTCCAGTCGCTTGGTTGGTTACGCGCAATCAGCATAAATGGCGTATTGCTGGCCGCATTTTGCAGCAGGCTAACACTGGCTTGTTCAACGAAGGGATTGTAGAACCATAGATTTTTGCCATCAGAGATAATTACACTTTCGTCCGGCGCGGTCATGTGCCAGTTAAACAAACTTGGGCGCTTAACCCACAGCTCACCTTCACCATCCTGCACGTTAGCGCCGCTGCCATCGGTCACTTTCTGACTGAAGCTGGCATGGAAGCTGTTCACTTTATTGAGACGCTGTTGCAGATCGCTGGACGCATCCGCCAATACTGATGCGGAAACAAAACTGGCCAACAGGCCACAGGCAATAACGCGTAATTTCATCTGATTCGATTCCTTATTCATTGTTTCCCGACACTTACTGCATTAAACGTAGTTGTCGTCCTGTCTCTTCGACAGGAGAAAAAGCCGAAAGCTCCCGAAGATATGGGGATCGACCAACAGATAAACAATGGGCCAGTGTTAACTGGCCCATAAGTAGACAATTGCACGTGATAATTTACATTTCGTGTGGCGGCGGTGAAAGCACTTCACGGTTGCCATTGTGTCCTGGTTCAGAAACGATGCCCTGCGCTTCCATCTGCTCGATGATGCGCGCAGCACGGTTATAACCAATACGGAACTGGCGCTGAACCCCGGAAATGGACGCCCGGCGTTTTTCCACCACGAAAGAGACAGCCTGATCGAACAGCGGATCCAGCTCTTCATCACCCATCATTCCGCCAGCCGCGCTATCACTCTCTTCGCCAGCGGTGATGCTTTCGATGTATTGCGGACGACCACGTGCTTTCCAGTCCTGAACCACCGCATGGACTTCCTGGTCGCGCACAAATGCACCGTGCACACGTACAGGCATTGAGGAGTTAGGCGGCATGTACAGCATGTCACCCATGCCCAGCAGCGATTCCGCACCGCCCTGATCGAGGATGGTGCGTGAGTCGATCTTACTGGAAACGGTAAAGGCGATACGTGTCGGGATGTTGGCTTTGATTAGACCGGTAATCACATCGACCGACGGACGCTGTGTCGCCAGCACCAGGTGAATACCCGCCGCACGTGCTTTCTGTGCCAGACGAGCAATCAACTCTTCAACTTTCTTACCGACCGCCATCATCAGATCGGCAAATTCGTCGACCAGTACCACGATATAAGGCAGTTTTTCCAGCACCGGTGGCGTGGTGTCCATGCTATCGCCCGGCTTCCAGAACGGATCGGGAATTGGTCGGCCCATCGCCGCAGCCTGCTCAATCTTCTCGTTATATCCGGCAAGATTACGCACGCCCAGCGCAGACATCAGCTTATAGCGACGCTCCATTTCACCGACACTCCAGCGCAGCGCATTGGCCGCATCCTTCATATCAGTTACTACTTCGGTCAGCAGGTGCGGAATGCCTTCGTAGACTGACAGCTCAAGCATTTTCGGGTCGATCATGATAAAGCGCACTTCTTCCGGCGTGGCTTTATACAACATGCTAATGATCATAGTGTTAACGCCCACCGATTTACCGGAACCGGTGGTACCGGCAACCAGCAAGTGAGGCATTTTCGCCAAATCAGCCACAACCGGCTGGCCAGCAATGTCCTTGCCCAACACCACTGCAAGCGGTGACGGATTTTCACGGAATTTAGGGCAATCCAGCACTTCGCGCAGATAAACGGTTTGACGATGTTTATTTGGCAGTTCAAGCCCAACATAAGGCTTGCCTGGAATCACTTCCACCACGCGCACGGCAACCGCTGACAATGAACGCGCCAGGTCACGCGACAAGTTAGAGATACGTGAGGCTTTAACGCCTGGCGCTAAGTCGAGCTCAAAACGGGTGATGACCGGCCCAGGCGAAATACCCACCACTTCCGCCTTCACACGATAATCAGCCAGTCGAGCCTCAACCAGACGCGCCGTTTGCTCCAGCGAAAACATATCCACCGGCTCTTCTTCTGCCGGTGGAGAAGTGAGCAGATCCAGCGTTGGCAGCGGCGTAGAAGGTTTTTCCAGTGGTTGTTCATGACGAACCAGGAACGGATGGAACAAACTATCCTGCGCTGGCGCTGCAGGTTTCACTGGTGCAGGAGGCGTAGAATAGGCTTCCTGTTCCGGTGACGACCACGGGCTAGATTCAGCACTTAATGAAGGTAATGACGCAGGCTCCGGCGCAGCAGGTTGCTGCCACTGCGCGGGTTCTTCCGGCTCTGGCGTTGCAGAGATCGTAAATAGCGGCTCGCTTGGGCTGTCGTCGACCAGATCTTTCATTGGTGAAAAATCAAAAGCAGACGATGTGTCCAGATTAAAGACCGGCGCTTCCTTCACTTCAGGTTCGTTATAGCGTTGCTGCTGCTGATCGGCGAACTGACGTGCCAGTTGAGCCTGCTGCAATGCATCCTCATCTTCAGGCTCAGACGCGTCCTGCCAGCTTTCACCGTAACGATTCTGCTGCTGTGATGCGAAGGCTTCACGCAACTGTGACTCTTGCAGTTCAACATCATCTTCCTGTGGTGGAACGCTGTAAGACGCGGTGACTTCTGGCTGTTGCTGCTCAGCATCTTTAGCCTGCTCTTCCGCCATACGCTGCGAAGGCAACTTGATGCCGTACGACGCTAACTCGCGTCGAGTTGGCAACTTAACTTTATTCGGACGCGGCAATTCTGGACCAATGCCCTGCTTCACCTGCGGGTTGTAATCACGCTCAGGCACGATATCGAAGGCAGGCGAATAAGCAGCAGTTGAAGACGCCGCTTTTACTGCTCCCGCAGCCAATGATGCAGCGGCGACACTGTTTAAAGGCGCGGAAGATGAAGCAGCATCCTGCCAGTTGCCCATGCTCGGGCCCTCATCGTCATCAGCCGGCGAAAACAGTGAAGGTGCCGGTTCATTTGGCATCTCGAAACGATAGAGCGGCGTAGAAGGTTGCGCGATCGGTTCGGGCGCCGCAGCGACAGGCTGTGGAACCGAAGTTGGCTGGGCACCAGATTCAGCAACGCGCGGCATTGCGGCAGGTTCTGCAGGCGCGCCTGAAGCAGGCTGCGCGACGACTGGGCTTTGCTGTGCGGCTTGCGTGGTAACCGCAATCGCAGCAGCAGTTGCCGCACTGGCCTTCGCCAGCAGCGGATCGTCGCCCAACTCTGCAGCAACGGGTTCGCTGATCTTGCGCGGTTTGGCTAACAAGACATCGTCTTCTTCATTTGCAGGCTGTAAAGCAGGCATTGAAGGCGACGCCTCATCAGCCTGCTCTTCGTCGTCGTACTCTTCTTCCTGCCAGGGTTCATCATGTCGTGAACGGTTGCTGGCAAAGGTCAGAACACTCATCACCACGCCGCCGATCTTCTCGGCAATCGTCAGCCATGACCAACCAGTATAAAGAGTGATCCCGGCGGCCCAGACGCACAGCAGCGTTAAGGTGCCGCCAGCCGAACTGAACCACGGTGCCATCGCATTACTGACCAGGCTGCCAATGACGCCGCCAGAAGCAAAATACCAGATGTCATCTACGTTGAGCGCCGCAAGACCACAGGTGGTTACCACCAGGGCCAGTACGCCAATCAGTCGTAAACCCACGGCAAAGTAGTCGATGTAATCCTGACGATCGCGTTGACGGAAGGTGATCCAACACAGACCAATAATGACGGGAGGAATGGCGTAAGCCATCACGCCAAAAATGAACAATAGCGTATCTGCCAGCCATGCGCCGACGCTACCACCCAAATTATGGATAGGTTCGTGCCATGCGGTTTGTGACCAGCTTGGATCTGAAGGGTTAAAACTAACCAGCGACACCATCAAATAGACGGCGAACAAGGCCACAAGAATGAGCAACGCTTCCAGCAGACGACGTCCACTGCTCAGCGGTTGTAACGAAACTTCTTTATCTTCTGTATATTCCTGGCTCAAGAGAACTCTCCAGGTGCCTGTAAATTAAGAAGGCAACAACGTCGGGCATGCCCGACGCTGGTCCTGTATGAATTCACAGGAGTGTACCGAAATCCTGCAAGCTTTGCACCTGCCCTGCACTACCGGGTTTTGATCACCAGACGATTGCTCTGTTTGACCTCTTCCATCACCACGTAAGTACGGGTGTCGTTTACGCCCGGCAGACACAGCAAGGTTTCACCCAGCAGTTTACGATAGGCGGACATATCCGGTACGCGGGTTTTCAGCAGGTAGTCAAAGTCACCGGAAACGAGGTGACATTCTTGAGTTTCCTCAAGTTTTTGCACAGCGGCGTTAAATTGTTCAAACACATCTGGCGCACCACGATTCAGAGTAATCTCAACGAAAACCAGCAGTGAAGCATCCAGATAATGGGGATTGAGCTGCGCGGTGTAGCCCAGAATGAAGCCTTGGCGCTCAAGGCGGCGTACGCGCTCAAGACAAGGAGTTGGCGATAATCCAACACGTTTGGAAAGCTCGACATTGGAAATTCGACCGTCTTTCTGCAGTTCATTCAGAATATTTCTGTCGATACGATCTAAATCTTTTCCGGGGCGTTTCTTATTGTCTACCATTATTATTGTCTCTCTTAATTCCTTCCCTTTACCTGCCACACCCTGAAAACGCTCATTGTTCAGGGCCTTACTGAAGTGAAGACCATAAGCCTGTGCAGTAACGCGTCCATCCGTATGACGCATGTTGTCTGTCCACATCATGCGTCACTACCAATGTCAGGCTGAGTTTATTCGGCTAAAAAGGCTAAAACAGAAATGAAATTCTGTTTTGAATCGCTAAATATTCTCTGCTTCTCCCAATGTTTTCGCAAAAGCGCAGGCGATTGTCAAAGTAAAACATCCAAATTCAGTACAAGATGCCAGATAGAGTTCTGGGTTGCTGTTTTTAAATGAGAATTTTTATGCTGCTGCACCACTAATTGCCGAGCATTGCCCCCTTTTGGCGCAACGCGCGTGCAAAATTTACACTCATCGTCTACGCCGCTCGCAGTGATTGTTAACAAAATTGCTGAAGCCTTTTTTTGCGGCGTTAATTTCCCTACAATCAAAAACTATGTTGTCAGAAAAAATTGAGGAACGCATGAGTACGGCCAAACACAGTAAGCTGCTCATTCTGGGCTCCGGCCCTGCCGGTTACACTGCTGCGGTATATGCAGCGCGCGCTAACCTGAATCCGGTATTAATTACCGGGCTGGAGAAAGGGGGTCAGCTGACCACCACCACCGAAGTGGAGAACTGGCCAGGTGATGCAAACGATCTGACCGGCCCCGCGTTGATGGAACGCATGCAGGAGCATGCCGAGAAATTCAACACCGAGATCATTTTTGACCACATTCATACCGTCGATTTGAAAAACCGTCCGTTCCGCCTGGTCGGCGACAGCGGTGAATACACTGCTGATGCCCTAATCATCGCGACTGGCGCATCGGCGCGCTACCTCGGTTTGCCATCAGAAGAAGCGTTTAAGGGCAAAGGCGTATCCGCTTGCGCGACCTGTGACGGTTTCTTCTACCGCAACCAGAAAGTTGCCGTCATTGGTGGAGGTAACACCGCCGTTGAGGAAGCACTTTATCTGGCAAACATTGCCGCTGAAGTGCATCTGATTCATCGTCGCGACAACTTCCGCGCTGAGAAAATCCTCATCGACCGCCTGATGGAAAAAGTGCGCAATGGCAACATCGTGTTGCACACCGATCGCACGCTGGACGAAGTGGTTGGCGATCAGATGGGCGTGACGGGCTTGAAACTGCTGTCTACCAAAGGTGAAGCAGCTGAATCACTGGACGTCGCTGGCCTGTTTGTTGCCATCGGCCACAGTCCAAACACCGCAATCTTTGATGGTCAGTTAGATTTAGAAAATGGCTACATCAAAGTGCAATCCGGTCTGCAGGGTAACGCCACGCAAACCAGCATCCCAGGTGTGTTCGCTGCCGGCGATGTGATGGATCATATTTATCGTCAGGCCATTACCTCTGCCGGTACCGGCTGCATGGCTGCATTGGATGCGGAACGCTTCCTCGATGGACTGGTTAAAAACGATAAGTAAGTTGTTAATAACCTGATCATAATCGCCAGAAGGCGGCCAGTTTTGGTCGCCTTTTTTGTTACCTGCGTGCTACAGTTCACGCGCCCGACATTGCTGGGTTTTCATCCGGGATTCACATCTCTTTTGAGTTACCAAACGGCATCGCATGAACAAATCACGGCAACAAGAACTTCTCCGCTGGCTCCGTCAGCAACGTCATCACGGTGCGCGCAACTTGCGTGCGGCTTCGCTGTTGGGTTTTGCAGGCGCGTTGGTGATTATCGCCCAAGCCTGGTTACTGGCTTCACTGCTGCAAAATCTGCTGGTTGCGCAACAACCTCGCGCATCACTGCTCACCGATTTTCTGTTGCTGCTGCTGTGCTTTGTTTTACGCGCCGGATTACATTACGCCCGCGAAATGGCAGGACATCGCGCTGGCGTCGCTATTCGCCGTGCGCTGCGTCAGCAGGTTCTGGATCGCCTCAATGCGCTTGGTCCCGCCTGGATTCAGGGTAAACCCGCAGGCAGCTGGGCTACGCTGCTGCTTGAGCAAATCGAAGAGATGCAGGAATACTACGCGCGCTATCTGCCGCAGATGTCGCTGGCAGTCTTTATTCCGTTAGCCATTTTGATCGCTATTTTCCCGATTAACTGGGCGGCAGGATTGATTCTGCTGGTGACCGCGCCACTGATTCCCCTGTTTATGGCGATGGTTGGTATGGGCGCGGCTGATGCTAACCGCCGCAACTTTGTTGCTCTCGCCCGACTAAGCGGTGATTTTTACGATCGTCTGCGTGGACGTGAAACGCTGCGCCTGTTCTATCGCGGCGCGGCAGAGCAAGAAGCGATTGCCGCCAGCACCACTGATTTCCGTCAGCGCACCATGGAAGTGTTGCGCCTGGCGTTTCTCTCTTCCGCCGTGCTGGAGTTTTTTGCCTCACTGGCGATTGCTGTCGTCGCGGTCTATTTCGGTTTCTCTTACCTTGGCGAACTGAATTTTGGTCATTACAGCACTAGCGTAACCCTGTTTGCTGGTTTCCTGGCATTAATTCTGGCGCCTGAATTTTTCCAGCCGTTACGCGATTTAGGCACCTTTTATCATGCCAAAGCGCAAGCGATTGGTGGAGCTGATGCGCTGGACCAATTTCTACGAGAAAGTCCCGATCCAGCCATAGAGCAAGGTTCTCTTGAGCTTTCCCTCACTGCACCGCTACATATCCAAGCGCAAAATTTGGTGGTGATAACAGCCAGCGGTGAAGCGCTGTCTCAATCGCTGAATTTTACTCTCGACGCAGGTAAGCGCGTGGCGTTAGTAGGACAAAGCGGCGCAGGGAAAACTGCACTGATGAACGTCTTGCTGGGTTTCCTGCCTTATCAAGGTTCGCTGCAGATCAATGGACAGGAGCTGCGCGATATCAGCCGCGATAGCTGGCAAAAACATATCACCTGGGTTGGCCAAAATCCCCATTTACCCGCGCAAACGCTGCGCGAAAATCTGCTGCTCAATAGCCGCATTGATGACGCTACGCTCATGTCGGTTCTACAGCGCGCGGGTGTTGATGAATTTTTAGATCGTCTGCCACAAGGATTAGATACCGTTTTAGGCGATGGTGGCGTGGGCCTTTCCGTTGGTCAGGCGCAGCGTATTGCCGTGGCGCGTGCCTTGCTTAAACCTGCACAACTGCTGCTGCTTGATGAGCCGGGTTCTGGATTGGATAGCGAAAGTGAGCAACACGTGATCAGCGCATTGCATCAGGCAGCCACCCAGCAAACCACGCTGATGATCACACACCAACTTAACGAGCTCGCGAGTTGGGATGAAGTGTGGGTGATGCAGGCGGGGCAACTGGTGCAACAAGGTCCCTGGCAGCAGCTGATTGCACAAGATGGACCACTGCGCGAAATGGCGCAGCATCGTCAGAAGGAGATCGCATAATGAACAATTTATTGCCTTTCCTGCGTCTTTTTAGCCGTCATCCATGGCGTTTAGGGCTTGGCGTTGTTCTTGCCATCGTCACCTTGCTTGCCAGTATTGGA